>JBDUCE010000202.1:0-5290 GCA_040003635.1 Betaproteobacteria bacterium | reverse complement strand
ATCAGGCGGCGCGCCGATGGGGCGTACGTCGGGTGCGGGCAGCAACGCCCGCCAATGGTTTGGACCTCGGCGCAATCGTGCCGGCGTCGATGCGACGCTGAAATTCGCGCGCCACCCGCGACAGGTGATGACGCATCGCCGCGCGTGCTGCATCGGCGTCCTGGGCCTCGATCGCGGTGACCACGGCTTCGTGATCGAGCAACGTCTTGGCCCGAAGCGCCGGTGTATGAAAATGAGCCTCGGTCCGTATCCACAAGTCGCCACGACGCTGGTCCCACAGGCGCGAAACCACCCACGCCAGCGCGCCGTTGCCGGTCATGGCGGCGATGCGCTCATGAAATTCGCGGTCAGCCGCGTCGCGCTCGCCGACGTCATCGGCCAGCGCGCGCATCCGGTCGATCGAAACCCGCAATCCAGGCAGGTCGGCTTTGCGGCGTTTGCGCGCCGCAAGTGCCGCAACCTCGCCTTCGATCAATGCCCGCGCCGACAGCAACTCGAACGGACCGAGACCGCCATCGGCTACGGCGCGCGCGACGCTTTGCCGGCCACGTTCCGCGCCGGCGCTGCGCACGAAAATGCCGGTGCCGACCCGCACTTCGACCAGGCCCGCAATTTCCAGGGAGATGATGGCTTCGCGCACCGACGTGCGCGACACCCCGAGCAGGGTCGCAAGCTCGCGCTCCGCGGGCAACTTGCCGCCCGCGCGGAACTCGCCCTGCTCGATCAATGCCTCGATCTGTCCGGCAATTTGCCGGTACAGCCGCAGCGGCTCGACAGCCTGCAATGGCACGTGGGAGCTCCTCCTTCGATTGGCCGGATGGCGCAACCTCGCGCCCGGCCGCTTCGGGGCGGGTCGCATCCGGCCGGACTCTACCCGCGGAGGCGCGTCCGGTCAAGTGGCCTGACCACCGGACCACATTGGCCCGCCGCTCGGCAACGTGCCCACGCCGACCGGGCGACTCCGACATCGAACCCCTGGGTGTCGCCCTCAAAGCGCTCGAGACTTGCCAAGGCCGGCACCCACCGGCATGACTTGAAACCTCGTGCACCCGCTATCACATGTGGGCTTTGGAGGTTATCTTCGTGGGTGCCAACGACGCCCGTCTTCTCGACGCCTATTCGCAAACCGTGGCCGGCGTAGTGGAGCGCGCGGGACCGAGCGTAGCATCGGTGCAGGTGACCGACGCCGCCGCCGGTCGCCCTCTCCCGCTGGGCGTTGGCTCCGGTTTCTTGTTCACGCCCGACGGCTACCTGCTGACCAATTCCCACGTCGCGCGGGCAGGCGCTCGACCTTCGCCCCAAGTGCGGCCGCAGACGAGACGAATCATGATTTCGTTGAGCGACGGGCGCGAGTTCGAGGCGCGGTGGGTCGGCGACGACCCGGATACCGACCTTGCAGTGCTGTGCATCGATAGCATGTCCAGAGGCTCGCTGGCGCCGCTGCCTTTCGGACGCTCGGCGCTGCTGCAGCGTGGCGAGATCGCCATCGCCATCGGCAATCCGCTCGGCTTCGAGCACACGGTCACGGCCGGCATCGTCAGTGCGCTCGGCCGCAGCATGCGCGCGGCGACCGGGCGGCTGATTCCCGATGTCGTCCAGACCGACGCCGCCTTGAATCCAGGGAATTCCGGCGGACCGCTGCTCAATTCGGGTGGCGAGGTGGTCGGCGTGAATACGGCGATCATCCACGGCGCCCAGTCGATCAGTTTTGCGGTTGCGATCGATATCGCCGCCTGGGTCATACCGCAGCTGCTTGCGCACGGACGCGTTCGTCGCGCCTATCTCGGCGTCGGCGGTGCGACTACTCCGCTCGACCGTCGGGTTGCGTTGGCCTTCGGATTGACGCAGGACCACGCGGTGCGCGTCGCCTCGGTGGAACCCGAAAGTCCCGCCGCTCAGGCGGGGTTGCGAACGAACGATCTCATTGTCGGGATTGACGGCATTCCGATCGACTCGGTGGATCGGCTGCACCAGACGCTGGATGCGAGCAGGGTCCGCCGTGACTGCGTATTGAAGGTGCTGCGAGGTGGTGCGACGGGTGCGCCGTTGTACTTCACCGTACGACCCAGCGAAACGATGGTCCATTGAGAGCACGTTCCGTAATGGTTCGCCCGGAGGCGCGCCTCATGCCGGCGCTGCGCCCACATCAGGCGGATCGAGTAAGCTTGGGCATCAAATGCATGCACCCTTCGTAATGATGCCCAACGCGCGCACGCCCGTGACGCTCCTGTTTGGCGGCCTCGCGTCAAGCCGGTCGTCGACATGGCCCAAGCGCGAAAGCGCGCGGAGCGCGGTAGATGAGCCACCCCCCTGATCGCCCGAGCGCTCCCCGTGCCCACTCGCCCGGACAGCCGGCCCGACCGGCGCGCACCCGGTCCTCGGCGAGCGTGGCGGCCATCGACGGCCCGGTTGTGGTCCTGAAGCCGGGCCGCGAGAAGTCGGTACTCCATCGCCATCCGTGGCTTTTTTCCGGCGGTATCGATCAAGTGAACGGCGACCCGGCAAGCGGCGAAACGGTCACCGTCGTGAGCGCCGAGGGGGGCTTTCTCTGCCGCGCCGCCTATTCGCCCGCATCACAAATCCGCGCACGTGCATGGTCGTTCGATCCCGCTGAAACCGTCGACGCGGCATGGTTCGAGCGACGCGTGAACACGGCGGTTGCCGCGCGGCAATCGATGCTCGATCGAGACCACACCGCGTGCCGGTTGATCCATGGCGAAGCGGATGGCTTGCCCGGGGTCATTGCCGATCGTTATGGCGATACCCTGGTGGTGCAGTTCACCGCGGCGGGTGCCGAGCATTGGCGTGCCACGATTGTCCAGGCGCTCGTCGTCGCCACCGGTGCCCACGGCGCCTATGAGCGCTCCGATGCCGATGTGCGCAGCCTCGAAGGATTGCCGTCGCGCACCGGCGTGGTCGCAGGCCGGATACCCGACGAAATCGTGATGATCGAAAACGGCATCCGGTACCGCGTCGATATTGCCGCCGGGCAGAAGACGGGCTTCTTTCTCGACCAGCGCGAGAACCGTGCTGCGGTACAAGGCTATGCGGCAAACCGGGCGGTGCTCAACATGTTCTGTTACTCCGGCGCGTTCGCGCTCGCGGCGTTGAGCGGAGGCGCCGCAAGCGTGCTGTCGATCGACAGCTCGACCGAAGCGCTTGCACTCGCCCGGGAGAATCTCGAGCGCAATCCCCAGTTGCCGGCCGAGCGTGCGCAGTGGCGAGCCGCCGACGCATTCCAGGAGCTGCGCCGGCTGCGCGACGCAGGCCAGCAATTCGACCTGGTCGTGCTCGACCCGCCGAAGTTCGCGCCTACCGCTCACCACGCCGAACGCGCGGCGCGTGCGTACAAGGACATCAACTTGTGGGCGCTGAAACTGTTGCGTCCCGGCGGCTTGTTGGCCACGTTTTCCTGCTCGGGCGGCATCGATGCAGCGCTCTTTCGCAAGATCATCGCCGGCGCCGCGGTCGACGCGCGGGCACAATGCGTCGTCATGCGGGCGTTTGCAGCGAGCGCCGATCATCCGGTGGCACTGGCCTTTCCCGAAGGCGAATACCTGAAGGGACTGCTGCTCCGGCGCATCGCCTAGGGTTCCGCTCCTGGCCGCCCCAGGTCGCGGGCGGCCCCCGGGCGAGGGATCAGCTCTTGCGGGTGGAGAGGCAGGATTTCATGAAGGCCTTGCGCTCCGGCCCTTTCTTGCCGGTCGCCGATTTGTTGCATTCCTTCATGCGATTTTGCTGGCTTCCCACCGCCGCGACCTTGACCGGGCCCGATGCCGACCGCGGATCCGTTTTGGCGCCGGCGCCGGTGGCTGGCGCCGCGGCCGGCTTGCTGATCTCGCTCGCCTTGGCGGTGGCCGGCTTGGTATTCGGAGCCGGGTCGGCTGCCAACGCGGAGGTGGAGGCAACCAGCGCGGCAACGAGCAGCAGGGATGAAGTCTTCATGGCAAATCTCCTTCGGTTTGATTGAGGAATTGTCCTGGCATCCGGCCGGGACAACACCTCAACGCAATGAAGGCACCTCGACATCACAGACGAATGGACTAAGGCGCGCGGCTGAGCGTGCTTCCACTCCAGCCACGGCCGACCGCGCTTCGCACCGCCAACCCCGGGGGAGATCGCAGCGACCACTCGCCGGATAAAACAAGGCCGCACCAGGTTGCCCGGATGCGGCCTTGTAGTCTCGATCGGATGGACAGGAGGTCATCCGACCGGATACGAAAAGCTTTGGGCGTCAGGCGCCCTTCATGCAATCGCTTTGTGCCTTCTTGCGCTCGTCGGCCTTCATGCCGGCCGTTTGCTTGTTGCACATCGCCATCTTGCTTTCCTTCTTGGCGGGCTTCGCCTTGAGGCAGGTATTCACGAAGGCCTGCCGGTCCTTGCCCTCGAGCTTCTTGTCACCCGCCTGGGCCTGGCAGTCCTTCATCTTGTTTTGCTGGGGATTATCAGCCGCGAACGCGGGGCTCGCGGCCAAGGCGCACGCGCTCAGCAGGGCCATGGCAAACAGCTTCTTCATGCAATTCTCCTTGAAAGGTGTTCGAAGCCTTCCGGACGCTTGAATGAGCTGGATGCTCGGGCGAGGCGCCGGCCGCTGGGATGCGGATTGAAGGCAGTCTACGGCATCCCTAACGCGCGAAGCAACGGTTTGGCGGACCGGCGTAACACGGGTGTCGCAAAAAAACTTAACGCGGTGCAACATACCTCCTGCCCTACCCGTGGCCCGAACCTGCCTTCTGACGTAATATATTGTTTCTCAAAGCTATTGCCATTGGAGTCTCGCTTTGTCCACTTCTGCCACCGACAGGCCCCGGACGATTGCAGCGGCTGCGCAGGCCCCACTGCCGATCGACGATACCCGCATCCGCGACATCATCGAGCTGGCCCCGCCGGCGCACCTCCTGCGGGAGTTTCCGGCGTCCACCCGCGCGGCCGCGACGACCTTCAACGCCCGGCAGACAATCCACCGTATCCTGCATGGCGCCGATGACCGTCTGCTGGTCATCGTCGGACCCTGCTCCATCCATGACTACGATGCGGCGATCGATTATGCGACCCGCCTTGCTGCCGTAAAACGCGAGCTCGATGCGGAGCTCGTCATCGTGATGCGGGTCTATTTCGAGAAGCCGCGGACCACCGTCGGCTGGAAGGGGCTCATCAACGATCCGCGACTGGACGACAGCTTTCGCATCAACGAGGGATTGCGGCTGGCGCGCCGGATCCTGGTCGAGATCGCCGACCTCGCACTGCCCGCCGGCACCGAATATCTCGATGTGATCAGCCCCCAGTACAT
>JBDUCE010000201.1:0-5293 GCA_040003635.1 Betaproteobacteria bacterium | reverse complement strand
CGGGCCGTGGTGCTGCATGAAACGCAGATGCCGCCGACCTACTACATCCCGCGGGACGATGTATCCACGCAGTTCCTCGCCAAGACCGATCATCGAACCCACTGCCCGTTCAAAGGTGACGCCAGTTACTGGAAGGTTAACGTCGGCGGCGCGGCGGCGGACAACGCCGTGTGGGGATACGAGGAGCCCTTCGAGGACGCGGCCGCACTCAAGGGCTATCTATCCTTTTACGCGAGCAAGGTCAGCGCCATCTACGAGGGGGATGACGAAGTCCCTTTCCTGGAAGAGAACATCGAAAGCACCCACGCCAATCCAGTGGTCCGCTGGCTCCTGCGGGAAGCGTGGAAGGCGGGAGCAGTGGATCAACTGGTCCTGCAGTTCTGCCGTTGCCTGGTAGCGCACGGCATGCCGGTCGCCCGTATGACCGTGATCATTCCGACGCTCCATCCGCAGGTGTTCGCCACCGTGTTCGTGTGGCGTTCGGACAGCCGCGAGGTTGATACCATCCTCGAGCCGCACGACATCCTGCAACAGCCCAAGTTCTCCGACAGTCCCTTTGCGCCGATCATCAAGGGGGCCGGCGGTGTCCGCAGAAGACTCGAGGGAGAGAAACCCAAGCTGGATTTTCCGGTGCTCCGCGAGCTTCATGCGGAGGGCGCCACCGATTACGTGGCGATGCCGTTCCAGTTTTCGGATGGGCAGATCAGCGTGATGTCGATGACCTCGTTCGCGCCAGGCGGTTTCACCGCGGCGCATCTCGGCAACGTCTATGAGGTGTTGCCTGCCCTGGGCCGTGTGTTCGAGGTCCATGCCCAACGCCGGATCTCGGTGGGCTTGCTCGAGACCTACCTCGGTCGCAACACCGGAAAGCGCGTGCTCGAGGGACAAATCAAGCATGGCGACGGGGAGCTCATTCACGCCGTGATCTGGTTTTGCGATCTGCGCAATTCGACGCAGCTCTCCGGCAGCTTGGATCCCGCCAGCTATCTCATGAATCTCAACCGTTTTTTCAGTGCGATGGCCGGCGCAATAGTCGCAGGCGGCGGTGAGATATTGAGTTACATCGGCGACGCCGTGCTCGCTATTTTTCCGATCATCGATTCGAATCGGTCGAGCAGCGCCGAATCCGGAGCCGCCGCGGCCTGCAACCAGGCGGTTGAAGCCGCGCGAACGGCGGGCTCGCGCATCACGACCACGAATGAAGCGCATCCCGACCTCCCGCAACTTCGGTACGGGATCGGCTTGCACATCGGCGACGTGACCTACGGCAACATCGGAATTCCCGAACGTCTGCAGTTCACGGTCATCGGATCGGCAGCCAACGAGGCGTCGAGGATCGAGGGCATGACCAAGGAGCTCGGCGAGAACGTGGTTGTATCCGCGAAATTCGCCGAGAGCTACCCGGGCGCGCTGGTCGCCAAGGGCTCGTTTTCGCTGAAGGGAGTGAGCGGAATGCACGAGCTCTTTGCCCTCCCGCAACCGTCTTGAGCATGGTGCCTGTTCGCGCAACCGTGCACGCGCGAGAGCTAAGGCTCTTAGAGCTCCGGCATCGCTCCTTTCGTGCCCTCTGATGCGGCGAGCTCCTTGCCGCCGCAGCGAGGCAGCCCGAGCGCTCGCCTCACTTCGGCCAACTCCGCCCGCACCGTGCGGAGCTCCGTCTGCATTTCACGCAGGAGCCGTGCCGACTCTCCCGCGGTGAGCGCCAAATCCTGGATGACGGCCGCCGCCGCGCGGTCGTTCGCGGCGGCGGGTGCGTCGTTGCGGCCGATGAAGTACGAGACGACGTTAGCCGTGAAGAGGGTCATCATCGCGACGCCGACGAACGCGGTGAACACCGCGAACACGCGCGCAGGGGGCGAGGTGGGCACGAAGTCGCCGTACCCGAGGGTGGTACCGGTCACGAACGCCAGCCACAGGCCATCCCAGTAGTTGTCGACGGTGGGCTCGACCCAATAGAACACGCCCCCGCCCGCCAGCATCAAGAGACAAGCGATGCCCAGCAGCACGGGCGCGCCGCGGCGGGTGAACAGCACTTTGAATGCGGCCAGGGCCCGCAGCAGCACCAGGCTTCCGAGGGCCACTCGTGCGATCCGAAGCAGCACCACCCACTCGGTGGCGGCGCCCATTGCACTCGCCGCCGTGCCGATGAGGATCACCCCATTGAGCCAGTTCTCGGCGAGATAACGGCCAGGCGAGCTCGTGACGTGCAGCATCCATCCCGTCTCCAGCAGGAAGGCCACAAAGATCAGGACATCGAGCCCCACCGCCGCCTGCTGCAGCGCTGGGTAATGGCCGGCGGAGTCGAGAACATAAGCCGGCAGGCTGAGCAGCGCGACGCCGATCATGAGCCCGTGCAGCCGCTGCTGCCAACTCCGGGCCCGTGGATTGTCTTGGGCGTCGACGCCAGCGAGACCGATCCAGATCAGCGGGTTATGGGTCATCAGTCAAATGGGTCAAGGCGACGGGTTGCTGCCCGGTGCAGGGAAGAGCTTCTGCACTCGCGCGTTGCACCGTCCATCCCGCGAAGCAGCAGTCATCGAGTCGGGAATCCAGCCATGGGCGGAAAATTCTACCTCCCATCCTTGCCGCCGGGGCAATTGCTAAGGCCGACGATTACCGCCGAGAGTAGCGCCGGCAGCAGCGCGCGGGGTCGCGGTCCCGCGTTGGCGAGCAGCGGGCACGACGCCGTGGGTTCTGGCATCCGTACGCCGATGCGTCTCGACGATCGCTGCGGCGGTCATCGCATTGCGCCGTTGCAGGGCGCGCAGGAGCAACGTACGCCAATGCTCCAGCACGCGAGGATGGCGCGCATCGACGGGGTGCAGCGCCAGGCGCAGTGGCCGGGCCGGATCGGCGCGGCGGAACTGATACTCGAGCACCGGCTTCGACAGAACACGCCGCCACGGGGAGAATGCGGCATAGGACAACATTGTCGCCGGTATGAATTCCCAGTTCGGAAGTCGATAAAAACCATTCCGCACCGCCGTATATGAAAACGAGGACGCGCTCAATGCCGTGCGTGCGGCACTGCCGAGCAACCAGGCCGGGGGGACAAAACCGGTAACGCTCCAGCCGGCGGCGGCAAATTCGGCGCGGCCCAGCGCAATGCATTCCGCCGCAGCGGTGTCATCGGTCGCGGCCAGCTCGCCTTCCGAGAAGGTGCGTACGCGGCGACGAAACCAGTCGGCCGGACGGGAAGGTGCCGGACCCTCATCGAGATGGTGATAGCCATGCAGCGCGACTTCATCACCGCCGGTAATGCGCGCGTCGATGGCTTGCAGGAATGCCGGATCACCGGTGATGCGGCCGCGATGGTGATAATCCGGCACCACCAGCAGCGACAGCGGTATCGGTCCGACCAGAGGGCCGAGCGCATCGATCATGGCAAGCAGCCGCGCGCAGAGCCCCCACGTCAGCGGAGCGACGTCGTGCAATTCGACACACAGCGGCGCCGTGCTCGAGCGTACCGCCCGGTCAGTGCGCGGCATAGGCGGGTGTGCGGGCAGTGGCGTCGGCACCATGCAGATGGCTGTAGAGGCTCACCAGCCCCCGCAGCACGGTGTCCCAGGTGTAATGCTGCTCGACGAAGGCGCGCGCCGCGCGACCGAGGCTCACGGGACCGGTCGCAAACACGGTATCCACGCCCTCTGCCAGCGCGCGCCCGCACGGTCGCCCGACGATCAGACCATGCGACTCGACCAGCTCCGTGATTGCCCCGCCGCCCACCGCGATTACCGGCAATGCACACGCCATCGCTTCGAGCACCACCAGTCCGAAAGTCTCGCGGTCACCGGCGTGCACGAAGGCGTCGCAGCTCGCCAGCGTGTGGGCGAGGGCGAGCGGATCGCGTTCGTACGGCATCACGGTCACATTGCGGGGCGCCGGCGGAGCACTGCCGCTGCCTATCAGCAGCAAGTGGTAAGGCGGGCCGAGGCGGCGCATCGCTTCGAACAGGACGTCGATGTTCTTTTCCCGCGCGAAGCGTCCCGCAAACACCAGCAAACGGGAATCCTGCGCGAGCCCCAGCCGCGCACGAAGGTCCGGCCGCCGCCGGCGCGGATGAAAGGTTTGCGTATCCACCCCCAGCGGCTGACACGCCACGCGGTCGAGCCCCAGCTCGCGCAGGCGGCCAACCGTGTAGCGGCTGGGTGCCACGACCAGATCGAATTGCCGGTAGAGCGCGCGTGCATATCGCGCCGCCACCGCGTGCCCGGCCGCGCCGAAGCGCAAGGCCGCGGTGCCCACCACGTCGGAGTGATAAAAGCCGATGGCGGGCACCCCGGCGGCCTGGGCGGCGGCGATGCTCGCCCACGGCAGCAGATAAGGGTCTCCCGCTTCGATCAGGTCGGGGTGCAGCGCCAAAATGCGCCGGGTCCAGCGCGCCCGGGTCAGGGGGAAACGATAGCCGTGACGCACGCGCAGCGGGGTGCGGAAGAGACGCACGCCATCGGCTTCACTGGTCTGCGGGCCCGGCGCAAGAATGGTGTGGCGCCAGCGCGTGTTGCGCGCAAGCCACGCGTGCTTCATCGCGAGATATCTTCCGACGCCACCGCCTTCCGGGGCGAAAAACATGCTGGTATCGACCAGGTGCATTGCGTCTCCGTTGCAAGCGCGGCCAATGGCGACCCCCGGGCCTTGGGCGCGCACCGGCGCTATTTTATTTCATGTCGGGAATAACGGCACCCCATGAAGCCGGGCGGGGACCTGGTGGTGGGCTGGCGGGTGTAAACAAGAGCCGCCGGGCAGCAAATATGACCGGCAGACGAGTGCGCACGCGCGATGGCTCCCAGCCGCAAGCACTGGCAGCGACGGATTCGGAACGCGGCGGGTGCCACGCGGCCGGTGCGTTCATGGGCAACAAAACGCCATGCGGAGTCAGGCCCCGCACGGCGCTTTTCATGACGGGTGCGGCCGGTTGAGTGCCTGCACCCGGCCGGACGCTACTTGCCGGTCGTGGTGGTGGTCGAGGACGTCGTGCTACCCGTTCCGGACGGTGCCATGGTGGAGCTTCCGGGTGTCGTCGAGCTGGTCGTGGTCGAAGAGCTCGATGGGCTGGTGCTGGTGGTGCTGTCGGTTGTCGTGGTGGAGGACGACGGCGGCATGGCCGGGGTGGTCGTCGACGTAGTAGTGCTCGAGTTCGGCGGGGTGATTACGGTCGTGCTCGGCGTTGAGCTGGGGGGCGCAACGACGGTCGTTTCCTTGCGATCGCAACCAACGACACCGATCGCGATGGCGATGGCAAAGGTACTTGACAACAGGATCCTCGACTTCATGGGGAAACTCCTTTCAACGT
>JBDUCE010000200.1:0-5299 GCA_040003635.1 Betaproteobacteria bacterium | reverse complement strand
TAGGTCAGCTTGTCGAGGTTCAACACCGGCTCGTCGACCTGCGCAAGCCAGTCGAGTACGAAGTTGGCGCCGATGAAACCCGCACCACCTGTAACAAGAATCATGCGCGTCTCCAGACCCGCAATTCTAGCAGGGGCATCCGGATCATCGCTGCGCGCCGTAATAGCTCTTGTACCAATCGACGAAGCGAGCGAGGCCTTCCGCGAGCGGGGTGTTCGGCGCAAAACCGGTGAGCGCGTGCAGGCGCTCGATCGAGGCATAGGTGGCGGTGACGTCCCCGGGCTGCATCGGCAGATACCGCCTGTTCGCGCGCTTGCCGAGGAGATGTTCCAGCGTGGCGATGAAGGTTTCGAGCTCCACGGCTATATTGTTCCCGATGTTGTAGATGGCCGACGGAGGATCTTGCGCTGCTCCCGGCGGGCGTTGCAGCACGCGCACGACGCCTTGGACGATATCGTCGACATAGGTGAAGTCGCGGCGCATCCTGCCGCCGTTGAACACGTCGATCGTCTCGCCGGCAAGGATCGCCCGTGCAAAGATCGTGGGTGACATGTCCGGTCGCCCCCATGGGCCGTAAACCGTGAAAAAGCGCAGCCCCGTGGTCGGCAGCCGATAGAGATGGCTGTAACTGTGGGCCATCAACTCGTTGGCCCTCTTGGTCGCGGCATAGTAGCTGACGGGGTGGTCGACCCGCTGGTCCTCTGAAAACGGCAACGTGTGATTGCTGCCGTAAACGCTCGAGCTCGATGCGTACACAAGGTGATCGATGCCGGAACTCCGGCATGCTTCGAGTACGTTGCCGAAGGCCAGCACGTTGTTGCGGGTATAGGCCTGCGGATTGATGAGCGAGTAGCGCACGCCGGGTTGCGCTGCCAGATGAACAACCCCGGTGAAGGCGCGCGGCTCGAACAGCGACGCGACCGCACCGGCTTCCGCGAGGTCGAGGCGTATCAGGCGGAACGCGCTGTGTTGCAGGAGACGCGCGGCTCTCGCTTCCTTGAGCGCCACGTCGTAGTAGGGATCGAAGTCGTCGACGCCGACCACGGCAATGCCATCGTCGAGGAGCCGCGCGGCGACGTGCATGCCGATAAAGCCGGCGCAACCTGTAACGAGCACGCTCATCGGCATGGGAGACCGGGCATCACACCCGCTTGCGCGCGCTGTGCTCGCGAAGCTTGGCGTATTTGATGAAGCTCGCGCCGCAGCCGATCACGATGTGTACGAGTCCGGGAAGCCCGTCCAGCCATCCGCGCCGAAAAAAGTAGAAGCGAATGAAACGCACCAGCGGTGAAAGCACGATGCGTGCAGCGCTGCTACGCTCGCCACGCGCGTACATTGCCTGGGCTTGCAGCGTCGTATAGCGGTTCTGCTTGTCGAGGTAGTGCTCCAGCGACTCGGCCGAAGCATGCAGGAGATCGCCGGACAGGTGGGCGACGCTCCCTTCGGCCTCCACGTGCTCGTGCACCGCGTCCTCGCTCCACCGGGCATGGCGGCGATCGAAAAGACGCGTGTTCCAGTCCGGATAGCCTTCGCCATGGGCAAGCCAGCGTCCCAGGAAGCGATTGCGCCGCGCCATCGCGTACGCCACGGGCAATGCCTTCGCATCCTTCCCGGCGCGCTCTTCCAGCGCCCGCCGGATCGAAACCGCGAGCTCCGGCGAAAGGCGCTCGTCGGCATCGAGGCAGAGCACCCAGTCATGGCGGGCCTGTGCAGTCGCAAAATTCTTCTGTGGCCCGAACCCGAGCCAAGGCTGATGGATCACTCTGGCGCCATGGCGATGCGCAATTTCCACGGTATCATCGATGCTGCCCGAATCGACGACGACCATTTCCGCTGCGAAGGCCGCCGACGCAAGACAGTCCGCCAGGTCGACGGCGGCGTCGCGCGTAATCACGCAAAGGCTCAAGGCGGGCATCATCTCCAAGCGGCTGCGAGGCTCACGTGCTGCGCTGAGGAATCGAGGATCATGCCGGCATCCTGTTGTGCGCCCGCGTCGCTTTTGGCAGATCCCAGGCCGGAGTTCGTTGATTATCGCGACGGTAGAGGGGAAGGGCCGAGACCTCCGGCCCCGCACCATGCCCTGGCACCGCGCAGGCTGCGCGCATTCTACGTTGTTTCAGGATCTCATTCGTGAGCGGCGTGCTCGTCATACGTCCGTCGTCGCTGGGCGATGTGGTGCACGCCCTTCCCATCGTCGCCGATATTGCACGGCACGCGCCCCATTTCGAGGTGGAATGGGTGGCGGAGGAAGCGTTTGCGCCACTCGTGCAGTTGCATCCCGGCATACGGCGCGTGATCCCGGTCGGCCTCCGGCGCTGGCGCCATCATCTGCTCGAGCGCGGAACGTGGATGGGGATCGATGCGTTTCGCCGTGCCATCCGGGAACATCGGTATGCGGCGGTGCTGGATCTGCAAGAGCAAATGAAAGGCGCCATTATGGCGCGTCTCGCCCGCGGTCCGCGACACGGCTTCGCCCGCGGCAGCGTGCGTGAACCCGCCTCGACGCTGTTGCACGAGATCCATCACGCCATCGATCCCACCCTGCATTTCGAGAATCGGTGCCGGATCCTTGCCGGCCGGGCGTTGGGATATCAGCCGGAAAATGCCCCGCGCTACGGTCTCGTGCCGCCAGCCATGCCGGGTGACGTCGTTCCCGACGCGCGATACGCCGTTTGCGTGCATGCGACCAGCCGCGACGACAAGCTTTGGCCGCAACCGCAGTGGCAGGCATTGCTCAGCGCCCTGGGAGCGGCGGGGCTCCGGACATTGCTGCCGTGGGGGTCGACCGAAGAGCGCGCGCGCAGCGAAGCGCTGGCGCGCGGGCACCCCCGTGCGAGCGTGCCTCCGCTGCACGCCTTGCCGGTAGTCGCCGCAATTCTTCGAGGCGCCGCGATCGTCATCGGCGTCGATACCGGGCTCGTGCACCTCGCGGCGGCGCTCGGCACGCCAACCATCGCAATTTTTACAAGAACCGATCCCATGCACGCCGGTGTTGCAGTCGCCGGCCCTCATGCCATGGATCTGGGCGGTATCGGCATCGTGCCAGCGGTGGACGCGGTGCTCGCCGTGGCGCGAAGCATGCTGCAAGCATTGCCGCCGTGTTGACGCCCGCGCGTTTGCGTGCCGTCTACACCTTGCTTTGGCAGATGCTGTTGCCGTGGCTGCCGCTGCGACTATGGTGGCGTGGCCGAAAGGAGCCGGGCTATCGGGAATTCATTGCGGAGCGCTTCGGCCGCTACACAACCTCTGTCACCGGGCCGGTGCTGTGGGTGCATGCCGTCTCCTTGGGCGAGACCCACGCCGCACGCCCGCTGGTGGAACGACTGATGAACGATTTTCCGCAAGCGACGCTATTGCTGACGCACATGACCGCCACGGGTCGCGCCGCCGGCCGTGTGTTCGCACGCGATCGCCTGTTGCAGGCGTGGCTTCCCTACGACCTGCCACGCTTTGTCGACAACTTTCTCACTCATTTCAGGCCCGCGGCCGGGATACTGCTCGAAACGGAAGTGTGGCCGAACCTGATCGCCGGAGCGCAACGGCACGGCGTTCCATTATTCCTGGTCAACGCCCGCCTTTCGGCGCACTCGGCGAAAGGTTATGCGCGGGTGGCCGGGTTGACACGCGCGGCATTGGGCGCGCTCACCGGCGTCGCCGCGCAGACGGCGCAGGATGGAGCCCGCCTGGAATCGCTGGGATCGCCGCGGGCGCTGATCACCGGTAACGTCAAGTTCGATATCGCGCCGGGAGCGACGGCGGTATCGTCGGGCCAAATGCTGCGCGAGCGGCTGGGGCGGGAGCGCCCGGTATGGTTGGCCGCATCGACCCGCGACGGCGAGGAAACCCTCCTCCTCGATGCCCTGGCTGCCAATTCGCTGCCGCACGACGCACTCACCCTCATCGTGCCGCGCCATCCCCAGCGCTTCGACGCGGTCGCACGAGAGCTCGATGATCGGCGAATAAGCTACGTGCGCCGCAGCAGCAATGCCCCGGTGCCCGCTGGGGTATCCATTGTCCTCGGCGATTCCGTGGGCGAGATGGCGGCGTACTGCGTGGCGGCCGATGTGGTGCTGATGGGCGGGAGCCTCCTGCCCTTGGGCGGACAGAACCTCATCGAGCCGCTCGCCGCGGGCAAGCCCACCCTCGTCGGTCCGCACATGTTCAATTTTGCGGAAGCGACGCGCAATGCGGTGGCCGCGGGCGCAGCGTTGCAGGTGGGCAGCGCCGATGAAGCGATAGCGGCCGTCGGTGCGTTGCTCGCCGATGCCGCGCGGCGTGAGCGCATGCATGCGGCGGCCGGGCAATTCATGGTCGCCCACGCGGGCGCCACTGACCGATTATGGAGCTGGCTGGCGCCGCAATTGCACGCGGCAATGGCTGCAACGGGGCCGGCCACGTCTTCCCCGCGATAACGGCGCAGGGCACGGCCGATCGGCGCAAGCGAAGCGCGTCTCCTGGTCCCCGCCTCAGCCCGCAAGGCGGCGATTGATCTCGTCCAGATCCGGTTGGGTAAGGATGCCGGCTGCTGCTTTGAGACGCAGGATTCCCACCAGGTAGCTGAAATAGGCCTGCGCCAGGTCGCGCCGGGTCTGGAACACGGTCTGCTGCACATTGAGCACGTCGAGTGTCGTGCGCACGCCGACTTCGAGCCCGAGCTTGTTGGACTCATAAGCCGACTGGGCCGAAACGAGCGCCTGCTCGAAGGCTTTGATCGAGGCCGCCGCACTGGTGACGCCGCTGAATCCGGTTTGGGCGAGAAACAGCGCATTGCGGCGGTTGGTCTCGAGATCCTGGCGCGAGCGCTCGCGCAACGCCGTCGCTTCCCGAACCCGTGACTCCGTGGCACCGCCCTGATAGATCGGCACCGCCGCCTGCAGCCCGAGCAATACGGTGCGGCCACGGATATCCGCATTGCTGGCGAGGCCGCTGTTCGAAACCGAGCCCGTGGCGCCGCTCTGCCCGAAGTTCGCGACCAGATCCAGCGTGGGGTAATGCGCTGCGCGTGCGCGTTCGATTTCGAGCGCTGCGATGTCGAGGTTCGATTGCGCAATGCGCACGGAGTAGTTGTCCGTGAGCGCACGGGCGATCCACGCTTCGAGATCGTTCGGCTCGGGCAACCCCGGCTCGAATCCCGGACCCAGGCGCTTCAACTCCCCGGGATTGCGACCGATGATCGCCCGCAACGCCGTGCGCTTGTTGTCGAAATCATTGCGCGCCGCAATCTCCTGCGCGCCGATCGTGTCGAAACGCGCCTGCGCTTCGTTGGTGTCGGTAATCGTGGCCACGCCCACTTCGAAAT
>JBDUCE010000199.1:0-5310 GCA_040003635.1 Betaproteobacteria bacterium | reverse complement strand
AGCCGCGGCTTTCGCCCACCCGCACGATCTTCAAGGTGTTGGTGCCGCCGGATTTGCCCATGGGCTCTCCGATCGTCAACACGATGAGATCTCCGGGATGCACCTGGCCGCTCGCCACCAGTCGCTCCTCGGCCTCCTGCAACACGGCATCGCGGTCTTCGCTCTGCTCGAAAAAAAGCGGTCGCACGTTGCGGTAGAGCGACATCTTGCGCTGGGATGCGATTTCCGGGGTGAGGGCATAGATCGGGCACCCCGAGTCGTGGCGCGACATCCACAGCGCCGTCGAGCCGGATTGGGTGAGCGAGGCGATCGCCGTCGCCTTCAAATGGTAGGCAGTGAACAACGCGCCCATTGCGATCGACTGGTCGATGCGCGTAAACCGGCGATTCAGGAAATCGCCATCGAGCTCGACTTCGTAGGACTTTTCCGCTTCGAGGCAGATCTGTGCCATCGTCTCGACCGTCTCGACCGGAAACTTTCCTGCTGCCGTCTCGGCCGAGAGCATGACCGCGTCGGTGCCGTCGAGGACCGCATTGGCGACGTCGGAGACCTCCGCTCGCGTCGGGACCGGGTTGTTGATCATCGACTCCATCATCTGCGTCGCCGTGATCGTCAGCTTGTTGCGCTCGCGGGCGAGCTTGATCATCCGCTTTTGCAGCCCCGGCACGGTGGCATTGCCGACCTCGACCGCGAGGTCGCCCCGCGCGACCATGATGCCGTCGGACGCCTCGATGATCTCCTCGAGCGCCGTGATTGCTTCGGCCCGCTCGATCTTGGCGAGCAGCAGCGCCCGGCTGCCCGCAGCGCGCAAGAGCTGGCGCGCCATGTACATGTCTTCCTTGTTCTTGGGGAACGAGACGGCGAGGAAATCGGCCTGGATCTGCGCGGCCGTCTTGATGTCGTCCATGTCCTTGGCGGCGAGCGCAGGCGCAGTGAGGCCGCCCCCCAGGCGATTGATGCCCTTGTTGTTGGACAGCGTTCCGCCGAGCACCACGCGGGTCACGATTTCCGCGCCGCGCACCGCTTCGACAACGAGCTTCAGAAGGCCGTCGTTGAGCAGGAGCACCGCGCCCGGCGCCACATCGTGGACGAGCTCCTTGTAGTCGAGACCCACCCGTTCGGCATTGCCGAGCTCGCACGCCGCATCGAGGATGAATGTTTGTCCCGGCTCGAGCTGCACCCGGCCCTCGGCGAACTTGCCGATGCGAATCTTCGGTCCCTGCAGGTCGACCATCACCCCGACCTCGCGCCCGAGCTTTTGCGCCGAGCCGCGGACCAGTGCCGCGAGCGCGACGTGATCGGCCGCCTTCCCGTGCGAGAAGTTAAGGCGGACGACATCGACGCCCGCCGCCAGGACGCGGCCGAGCATTTCAGGCGTATTGCATGCCGGCCCGAGGGTGGCGACGATCTTGGTGTTGCGCTTCACGGATGAATTCAAGCGGGAGCCAAACAGCAATGGTACGTGATTTTCGTCCGCCGCCCGATTCACGCCAGGGCGGGCGCTCGCATCGGCCCCCGCCGATCAGCCGTTCGCGCGTGTTTCCAGGATGGCTACCGCGGGAAGCGTCCTGCCTTCCAGAAACTCGAGAAACGCGCCGCCGCCGGTGGAGATGTAGCCGATCCTGTCGGCAACGCCGAACTTGGCGATGGCAGCCAGTGTGTCGCCGCCACCGGCGATCGAAAACGCGGGCGAGGCTGCAATCGCTTCGGCAAGCGCGCGGGTGCCCGCCGCGAAGGCATCGAACTCGAACACGCCGACAGGTCCATTCCAGACGATGGTGCCGGCGCGGGCGATAGCGGGGGTCACGAGGGCGACCGATTGGGGCCCGATATCGAGGATGAGATCATCCGGCGCGATATCCTCGATCGTCTTCAGTGTTGCGCTGGCGGCGGCCGAAAACGCTTTTGCGCAGACCGCATCGACCGGAATCGGTATCTTGCCGGGGAACGCGTCGAGAATCGCCCGGGCCTCGCCAACGAGCTCCGGCTCGGCGAGTGATTTGCCAATGTGCCCGTGCGCGGCCAGCACGAAGGTGTTGGCGATGCCGCCACCCACGATTAGCATATCCACCCGTTCGGCGAGGGTCTTAAGCACCGTCAACTTGGTCGAAACCTTCGATCCGCCGACGATCGCGATCAGCGGCCGCGCCGGGTGGGCGAGTGCCTTGCCCAGGGCATCGAGCTCGGCGGCGAGCAGCGCCCCCGCGCAGGCGACCGGGGCATATTTCGCGATGCCGTGAGTCGTGGCCTCCGCCCGGTGCGCGGTGCCGAACGCGTCGTTGCAATAAATGTTGCAAAGGTCTGCCATCCGGCGCGACAGGGCCTCGTCATCGCTCTTTTCGCCCTTGTTGAAGCGACAGTTCTCGAGTAGGACGACTTGCCCGCCGGCGAGATTTCGCTGCCAATCGCGGTCATCCAGCCAATCGCGGATCAGGGGAACCGGCATGCCCAGCAGCTCGGAGAGTCGAGTGCCGATCGGCGCGAGTGATTCGGCTTCGCTCCATTGCCCTTCGGCGGGTCGCCCGAGATGCGAGGTGACCATGACTGCGGCCCCGCGCGAAACGGCATCCCGGATGCCGGGCGCCGAGGCCCGGATGCGGGTGTCGTCGGTGATCCGCCGCGCGTCGTCCTGCGGCACGTTGAAGTCGGCGCGAACGAATACGCGCTTGTTGCGCACGTCGAGGTCGGCAAGACGAAGGATGTTCATGGGTTTCGTGTGGATCGGACTATGAACGTGCGCGCATATCTAAAACACATCAAGCCTCAATCGTCACTCCCCTCGCAACGGGCGTTCATTGGGCGGCTTCACCACCGGCATCACTGATGGCAATCGTCGCCCTCGCGAACGCGGCGCGAACGCGGGGATCCATGGGGGCCGCTTCACTACCTGCATCATCGATGGCAATCGTCACCCCCGCGAACGCGGGGGTCCATTGGGGGCCTGGAAAATGGCTCCCGCGTTCGCGGGAATGACGAAGTCTTGTCACGCGGTTGCGTAATCCGCAGTAATGCACGCACTCATCCCTTTGCGTTCATCAACGCCACCGTCGTATCCAGCATTCGGTTTGAAAATCCCCACTCGTTGTCATACCAGGCGCAGACCTTGACGAGCCGGCCCGACACTTTGGTCAGCGTGGCATCGAACGTCGACGACGCCGGATCATGATTGAAGTCGATCGATACCAGCGGTGCCTGGTTGTATTGCAGGATGCCGGCGAGCGGTCCGGTCTCGGACGCGGCCTTCATGATCGCGTTCACTTCGTCCACGCTGGTATCGCGAGCGGCGATGAAGGACAGGTCGACAATCGAAACGTTGATCGTGGGCACCCGAATGGCGTAACCGTCGAGCTTGCCATTGAGCTCCGGCATCACCAGCCCCACTGCCGCTGCGGCGCCGGTCTTGGTCGGAATCATGTTCATCGTGGCTGATCGGGCGCGCCGCAGATCCTCGTGATACACATCGCTCAGTACCTGGTCGTTGGTGTACGCGTGGATGGTGGTCATGAGCCCGTTGACCAGCCCGATCTTGTCGTGCAGCGGCTTGACCAGCGGCGCGAGGCAGTTGGTGGTGCATGACGCGTTCGAGATGACGGTGTACGAGGCCTTCAGCGTCTGGTGATTGACACCGTAGACGACCGTGGCGTCGACGTCCTTGCCGCCGGGCGCGGAGATGATCACCTTCTTCGCACCTCCTTTAAGATGCGCGCCTGCCCTCTCCTTGGTGGTGAAGAGCCCGGTGCATTCATGGACCACGTCGATCCCCAGCGAGCCCCACGGCAACTGGGCGGGATCGCGCTGGGCGAATACCTTGATGCGATCGCCGTTGACCACCATGGCGTCACCTTCGACTTCGACCTTGCCCGGAAATTTCCCGTGCGCCGTGTCGTATCGGGTCAGGTGCGCGTTGGTCTCGGCATTGCCGAGATCGTTGACGGCCACGATCTGGAGGTCGTGTTTCTTGCCGTTCTCGTAATGCGCGCGAAGAATGTTGCGGCCGATGCGGCCATAGCCATTGATGGCGACTTTGATGGTCATTGCGTCTCCGATGTCATCGCATGCGATCAGTTCTGCGTAATGGATTTACCGTGGGATTCTACCGTGCCGGCAGACCGGCGGCCGGACGCGGCGAGGCGATCCCCGGAGGGCCGAGCACGGCGCGCGCGGCCTCGGCCACGCTCTCGCTCGTCAATCCGAAATATTTGAACAGCACGCCCGCGGGCGCCGACTCGCCGAATGTGTCGATCCCCACGACGCGCCCGAGTGGGTTGTCGATTGCGCCGACATACTTATGCCAACCCCCGGTAGCCCCGGCTTCGACCGCCACCCGCGGCACGCCCGCGGGCAGCACTGCCGCGCGGTAGGCGGCGTCCTGGTGGTCGAACACGTCGGTCGATGGCATCGACACGACGCGCGCCGCGATGCCGGTCCGCGCCAGCAAATCACGGGCGCCCATCGCAAGCGCGACTTCCGAACCGGTGGCGAGGATCACCACGCGCTGCGGCACATCGCCATCGGGCCAGTCGGCGAGCACGTAGCCGCCACGACGGATGGTCGCGAGCCCGGCATCCGTCCGCTGCTGGAAGGGAACGTTCTGACGCGTCAGCAGGAGGCAGGTCGGGCCGTGCGAAGGTTCGATCGCGGCCGCCCAGGCGGCGGCGGTCTCGACCGTATCGCACGGGCGCCAGAGCGACATGCCCGGAATGAGGCGAAGGCTCGCGGCGTGCTCGATCGACTGGTGAGTCGGGCCGTCCTCGCCGAGGCCGATCGAATCGTGGGTGAACACGAAGATCGCGTGAAGCTTCATGAGCGCCGCCATGCGCAGTGCGTTGCGCGCATAGTCGGAAAAGGTCAGGAAGGTGCCGACATAAGGAAGGAACCCGCCATGAAGCGCCAAGCCGTTGGCGATCGCGCACATCGCGAACTCGCGCACACCGAAGTTGAGGTAATTGCCGGCGTTCTCGGCAGACACCGGCATGCTGCGCGACCAATTGGTGAACACCGATCCGGTGAGATCCGCCGAACCGCCGATCATTTCCGGCAACACGGCCGCAAACGCTTCGATCGCTTGCTGCGAAGCCTTGCGCGTGGCGACGCTCTCGGCTTTCGCCGCCTGCCGGGAGATGAATGCGGCGCAAGCGTCCTGATAGGCGACAGGGAGCGTTCCTCCCATGCGCCGCTCGAATTCGCTCGCGAGAGAGGGATGCGCGGCACGGTAGCCCGCAAAGCGAAGGTTCCAGTCGCGCTCGAGAAGGGCGCCGCATTCGCGCGCGTCCCAATAGGCGTAGATTGCCGCCGGAATCTCGAATGGCG
>JBDUCE010000198.1:0-5319 GCA_040003635.1 Betaproteobacteria bacterium | reverse complement strand
CACGAGCAGCAGGACGTTGACCGCCAGCAGGAACGCGATCGGTGACAGCCCCATGGCGACGATCATCTCGGTCAACTGCTGCGGCACGCGCGACACCGTCAGCACCCACGCGAACACCGCGGACATCGCGACAATGATCAGCACCGACGCCGTCATCAGTGCGGAACGCGCGAGAATCCCCGGCAGCATGTTCCATTCGAGCAACCCGTAAATCCAGCGCCCGGCGGCTAGCGCGTAGAACACCGCGACTACACTTGCCTCGGTCGGTGTGAACGCACCCGATGCGATGCCGCCGAGGATCAATACCGGCAGCACCAGCGCCGGCAACGCCCGCCAGGTATTGCGCAGGTAGTCCTTCAGCGTGAGGCGCTCGACAACGCCACGATAATTGCGGCGCACGGAAATGACATGGTTGATCGCCGCCATCGCGGCCGCGATCACGATGCCCGGCAGCACGCCGGCGATCATCAACCCGACAAGATTGATCTCCGGGTAGGCCAATGCATAGATGATCATCGTGATCGAGGGCGGGATGATCGGGCCCAGGATCGATACTGCGGCGGTCAGGGCCGCGGCATATTCGGGATGGTAGCCGTCATTGCGCATCATCCGGATCATGATCGCGCCGGGTCCCGCCGCGTCGGCGAGCGCCGAGCCGCTGATGCCCGAAAAAAACGTGATCGTCAGGATATTGGTGTGGCCCAGGCCGCCACGAAAACGGCCGACGAATTGCGACGCGAAGCGCAGCAACACCTCCGACAAAGCGCCGCCGGTCATCAGCTCGGCGGTGAGGATGAAAAACGGCACCGCCATCAGCGCGAACACGTCGATGCCGCTGAACAGGTATTTGGGCAGCGCGACCAACGGCAGGCCGCCGACGATAATTGCCGCCAGCGTGCCCCCACCAAGCGCGAACGCCACCGGCACTCCGAGCGCCAGCAGCACGATGCACGCAATGAACAGTGTGGCGATCACAGCTTCGCCGCATCGGCGTCGAACTCGGCATCGGCGAGAAACTGCCCTTGCCTCACGTACGGCGCTGCCATCAGCAGCAGGTGGACCATCATCAGCGAGAAGCCGATCGGCATCGCGAGATAGACGGCGCCTACCGGAATCTGCATGACGGGCGTCGTCTGTCCCCAGGTCAGTGTCGCGTAGCGCAGGCCCAGCCAGACCATCACCGCGAAGAACACGGCAAGCAGGATAAAAATCACGGTGCGGATCGCCGGCGCGTGGCGCGGCCATTGCGCCTGCAGCGTGTCGATGCCGATATGCCCGCCGTAGCGAAGCACGATCCCGGCCCCGATAAACGTCAGCCAGATCATCAGGTAGCGCGAGACTTCCTCGACCCACAGGATCGACTGATCGGTGAGGAAGCGCAGTGCGACATTGGCGAACACCATGACCGACATCGCCGCCAGGATCAAGATCACGGCCCAGCGGTTGGCGCGAATCAGGACGCGGTCGAACGATTTCAACATGGCGACTCCGGGAGGGGAGCGGGAAGGCGCGCGATTGTCGCACGGATCGTCGTGCCACCGGGGCGGCTGATCGCTATACTTCACCATGCGTTCGCCGCAAAAAAACGACCTTCCCCGAAGACGCCGCGATAGCGGGAATGGCGGAATGAGTGAGGGGACTCGCAAGGCTCCCCGGCAATTGGAGGTGACGTAGTTTGGGAACCCTCGATTATTTCTGCGGCTTGTCCACGTCGCGAAAAAAATGACTTCGACCGCGTCTGCCCTGCGCCCGCTTGCCGGGCTCAAGGTCATCGAGCTCGGCGCACTCATCGCCGGACCTTTCTGCGGCAAGCTCCTGGCCGAATTCGGTGCCGAGGTGATCAAGATCGAGCCGCCGGGCCAAGGCGATCCGCTGCGCAAATGGCGCTATTTGAAGGACGGCACCTCGCTGTGGTGGCACGTGCAGTCGCGCGGCAAACGCTCGGTGACACTGGACTTGCGCCAACCCGAAGGCCGGCGCATCGCGCGGCAGCTCGCGCTGACGGCCGACATCGTGGTCGAAAACTTCCGGCCGGGCACGCTCGACGGTTGGGGAATGGGCTACGAAAGCCTGGCCGCGGAGCACCCGGGGCTCATCATGGTCAGTATTTCCGGCTATGGCCAGAGCGGGCCTTATCGCGAGCGTCCCGGATTCGGCGTGATCGGCGAGGCCATGGGCGGACTGCGTCACGTCACCGGCACCCCCGATCGTCCGCCGTCGCGCGTAGGGGTGTCGATCGGCGACACGCTTTCCGCGCTCTATGGCGTGATCGGCGTGATGATGGCGCTCGAGTCGCGGCACAGGACCGGGCGCGGACAACGCGTGGACGTGGCGCTCTACGAGTCCGTGTTTTCGGTGATGGAATCGATGCTGCCCGAGTTCGATGCCTTCGGCGCAGTGCGCGAGCGTACCGGCTCGATTCTTCCCGGCATCGCTCCGACGTCCGCCTATCGCTGTGCCGACGACAGCTACGTGTTGATTGCCGCCAACGGCGACTCGATTTTCCGCCGGCTATGCATCGCGATGGGTCGCGAAGATTTGGCGAGCGACGTCACGCTGGCGCATAACGATGGCCGCGCCGCCCGCCAGCAGTGGCTCGACGACGAGATCGAAGCATGGACGCGCGAACGTTCCCCGGCGGCGGTGCTTGGCGCCATGGAGGCAGCCGAAGTGCCGGCGTCGAAGATTTATTCGATCGCCGACATCGTCGCCGATCCGCATTACGCCGCCCGCGGGATGATTCGCCAGATTCGTCTCGCGGGAGGTGAAACGTTGAAGGTGCCGGGTGTGGTTCCCGTGCTGTCGGAGACTCCCGGGGATTTTACCGGCGGCGGTCCACGGCTGGGCGAAGATACCGACGCAGTGCTCCGGTCGCTGGGAATCGACGATGCCGCCATCGCGGCGCTGCGGCAGGTCGGCGTGGTTTGACGCTGCTATTGCGCAGCGCCCGCGAGCGCGGTCGAGGAATCGAGAACGCATGTTGCAATACGAGCTTCGATGCGCGCATTTGCACCCGCTTTGTTGCAGAATGTCAGGGATTACGGGGCGCCGGACTTTTCAGGAGTGCCGGCCGGCGGCAAGCGATCAGTCCCCGCCCGTGCGCACGGTCCGAGTGTCGAACTTGGTCATGAACTCCTCGACTTCGCCCTCGAGGTAGCCATCGAACTCGAACACCACCTCCTTCATCGGCAAATCGAGCGATCCCAGGTGCTTCACTCCTTCCTCGATGAGCGTGATGGTGACGCGCTTGCCGCCGTCGCGAATCACGACCTGGCTGCCATTGATTGTCCCCGTAAGCGGCTCGATCGCCGCCGGCAGTTGATGCATGAATTCCTTCCCGGTGATCTGCATCTCTCGTGAAAAACGGATTGTCATGAGGCTCTCCTCAAGTTAGCGAACAGAAATTCTCGCAATCCAGATGCGATCCGGCAGCTCCCTGTGGGATCGTCGTTGCCCCTTGACCGGCCGAGCTCGGCGCCTATTCTGCTGCTGGCGCCTTGGTTGCTTCACCCCATCTGACCCGATCGCCTGCGGCGCGTCATGGCCGACAAGGGAATGCCCCTGCCCTGACCGGGCTCCTTGATTCACACACACCGGCCGCCGTCGACCTCGAGGCAAGCCCCGGTGATGAAGCCCGCCTCATCCGAAGCGAAAAAGACGGCCGCCGTTGCGATGTCGGAAGGCAACGAAAGGCGACCCAGCGGAATGGTGGCAATGAATTTCGCCCGCATCGCCGGCGTGTCCTCCCCCATGAATTCGCCGAGCATGGCGGTCTCTCCGGCCACGGGATTGATGACGTTGACCCGAATATTGTCGGGCGCCAGCTCTGCGGCCATCGAGCGACTGGTGACGATGGCGGCGCCCTTGCTCCCGTTGTACCAGGTGAGCCCCGGCCGCGGACGCACCCCGGCAGTGGAAGCGATGGTGATGAAGCTGCCGCGCTGCTGCTTGCGAAAATGAGGCACGGCGTGGCGCGCGGTAAGGAAAAGGCTTTTGACATTGACCCGGTAGATCCGGTCGAACTCGTCTTCGCCGACATCGAGCATCGGCTGATTGCGGTGAGTGGTGCCGGCGTTGTTCACCACCACGTCGAGCCGGCCGAAGCGCTCGAGCGCGAATTGAACCAGCATCGCGACATCGGCATCGCTCCCGACATCGCCGCGGCAGAACAGCGCGCGCCCGCCTGCGGCCTCGATGTCGCGTCGCACGCGCTCGCCCCCTTCGGCCTTGAGGTCGTTGACCACCACTGCCGCACCTTCCTGCGCGAACCGCCGTGCAATACCTTCGCCGAAGCCTGAACCGGCACCGGTGACGATGGCAATTTTTTTGTGAAGTCTCATGATCAACGGGCCTTTAGAAGAGTGGCGGGCAGCTACCGCCGGTGCTGCAAACGACTCTTGATATCCGCACATCACCCGTGCTGCAGCACGACCGTCTTCAACACGGTGAAGCCATATAGCGCTTCGAAGCCCTTCTCGCGGCCGTAACCCGAGCGCTTGACCCCCCCGAAGGGCAGCTCGACACCGCCGCCCGCACCGTAATTGTTGATGAACACCTGCCCGCTGCGCAGCGCCCGCGCCATCCGCAACTGTCGTCCGCCGTCGCGCGTCCACACGCCGGCGACCAGGCCGAACGGAGTGCCGTTCGCGAGACGCACCGCCTCGGCGTCATCCTGGAACGGCATCGCCGCCAGCACCGGCCCGAACACTTCCTCGCACGCCAGGCGCGACGTAGCGGGCACATCGCGCAGGAGCGTGGGTGTGACATAGAAGCCGGCGGGATTGGCGGACGCTGCGATGCTGCCCGCGCCGGCCGTCGCGATGCCATGCTCCGCCGCTTCACCCAGAAACGCCTGCACCCGCGCCTGTTGCGAAGCGCGAATCAGCGGCCCGCATTCGAGATCGGCCTGCGGTGGCCCCGCCCGCAACGCATCGAAGAGTGCGCCCAGTCGAGCCAGCACTTCTTCATAGCGTGATTGTTCGACCAGCAGCCGGCTCCCCGCCGAGCATGTTTGTCCGGCGTTTTGCACAATGGCGTTCACCACCACCGGCAACGCAGCCTCGAGATCCGCATCGGCAAAAACGATTTGCGGTCCCTTGCCGCCCAACTCGAGTGTTACCGGGCAATGCCGCCGCGCCGCTTCCTGCGCGACCCATGCTCCGGTCGCCGGCGATCCGGTAAACGAGATGTGCTCGATGCCCGGATGCGCCGCGAGCGCCGCCCCGGCTTCGGCACCGAGGCCGGTGACGATATTGATCACACCCTCGGGAAATCCGGTTTCGGCGGCAAGCTCGGCCAGGCGCAGCAGTGAAAGACAGG
>JBDUCE010000197.1:0-5330 GCA_040003635.1 Betaproteobacteria bacterium | reverse complement strand
TGAAACACGTAACCCAGGCCGACAAGGGTTGCGATTTTGATTTTCTCGAGGACGGGGCCGCTACTTCCGATCCCGAAATACATTGACACATTCATGGACGCACATCTTTCGCTTTGGTAGCCGATCGGGTGGCAGCCGGGGCCGCTTGCCCGGCACCTACCCGGCCAACGCCGAAACGAAGGCCGCCTTCGCGGCGTGGCGCAAGCTACGCGACTGACGCTTCGAGCGCCTCATTGGTTGGGAGCGACCACGGACTTCATCGCAGGGGTTTCACCACCCGGATATTGGGCGAGGAGCCGCTCGACCCGATGGTAGAAATCAACGTTTTGGTCAGGCGGCGGCGCGCAGCAGCCACTGGACGGTCCACAGCGCGATCATGCCGACCGCCATCGTTGCCGTCGCACTTTTGGTTCGCCAGGCGACAATTGCGGCAATGAGCGCGGCGACGAGCTTCGGATTGGTGTACGAGAACGCCAGTGTGGCCGGGGCGACGAACACCACCGCCGGCACGACGATCGCCGTCAGCATGGCTGCCGGCACGAAGCGCAGCGCCCGCGCAACCGAGGGCGGCATCTCCACTCGCGAGAACACGGCGATGAACGACAGCCGCGACAGATAATTGAGCGCGCCCACCGCGAGGATGACAATCCACCAGGTGAAGGCCGAGCTCAGCGCGACCTCCGCCGTGTTTCGGCAATCATTCCCGCCGCGATCCCCACGAGCCCTGCACAGATCAGCGACAGCCGCATCGGTAGCGTGTCGAGTGCGACGACGGCAATCCCGGCGGCCAAGGCTGCGACGCGCGTCGAGCGATCCTCCAATGCCGGGACGAGAAGCGTCAGAAAGCACAGCGGCACGACGAACTCGAGCGACCACGCGGCCGGAATCACGTTGCCGGCCCAGTAGCCGAGGAGGCACGAAGCCTGCCACGTCGTCCATAGCAGGATGCCGCTGCCGAGGAAGTACGACGCCCCGTTGCGCAGGTCACCCGTCGCGCGAAAGCGCCGGATTCCCGCGGCAAACACCTGGTCGGTAAGCAGGAACGAAATCGCCTTGCGCCAGCGCGGCGGAAGACCTTTGAGATGGGGTGCCATCGCGGCGCTGTACATGAGGAAGCGCAGGCCGACCACGAAGCACGTCATGATCGTCACCGCGACGGGCGCGCCAGCCACGATCAGCTGGGTGGCGAGGATCTGCGCCGCTCCGGAAAAAATCAACGCCGACATGCCAAGCGCTTCCAGCGTCGACGCACCCGCGGACTGCGCGGCAACACCGCAAACGAGGCCGAACGGCAAGAGGCCGAGGAGCAACGGCGTCATGTCGCGCACGCCGGCGATGAAGTCGGGGCGGGAGAAGATCCTGGACACGGGCGGCGCACGGAAAAACGAAAGAGAGGCGGCGCCTCCCTCGATGGCTTCAATTATAACGGGACGGCGTAATATGCAGCAGGTCTTGTCAATAGCCGATCGATAGGTACTCGCTATGGAGTTACGTCATCTGCGCTATTTCGTTGCGGTTGCCCGGGAGTCGAGCTTCACCCGCGCGGCGCAGCGGCTGCACATCTCCCAGCCCCCGCTGAGCCAGCAGATCGCTCACCTTGAAGGCGAGCTCGGCACCCAGCTCCTGATGCGAACCAGCCGGCGCGTCGAGCTCACGCCTGCGGGCGCGGCTTTTCTCGAGCATGCGACCGCCATTCTGGACCGCGTGGAGCAGGCATGCGGCCAGACGCGAGCGATCGGTTCGGGGAGCGCCGGGCGGCTCGAGATCGGACTGAGCGGATCATTGCTGCTGGGGCCGCTTCCCCAGCTCATCGCCGCCTATCGGCGCAGCCATGGCGCGGTCGCCGTCATCCTGCACGAAATGACTCCGGCCGCACAACTCGCGGGCCTCAATGACCGCAGGATTGCCTTGAGCTTTTCGCGCACCGCGGTGAACGATGACATTCTGGTGAGCGAAATGATGTGGCCGGATCCCGTCGTGGTGGCGCTGCCGCGGGGCCATGCAATGACCCGCCGCCGCAAGCTCGAGCTCTCGGATCTCAAGGGCGAGGAATTCGTGCTGTTGCGGCTCGACTCCTCGGAGTTCGCCCGATACCTTCACGCCTGCTGCGTCGATGCGGGATTCGTCCCCAATGTTTCGCATCAGGTTGTCGAGTCGCAGGCGATTCCCAGCCTGGTCGCGGCGGGTCTGGGGGTCGGACTGGTTCCCGCAACGCTGCAACGCCCGCATCGCCGTGGAGTGGAGTATCGCGCGCTCGCACGCAATGTACCCCGTGCCGATGTCTATGCGATCCGGCGCAAGGATGATGTATCGCCGGTGGTGCGCAGTTTTCTCGCCAAAGCCCGCGAGATTCTGGCCCGCGGGAAATAGCGACCTGCCATATGAGATAAATATCAATCCATCCAAACAATATATTGGACGTATTTCTGGATCCGGATAAAACTGTCTTCCCGGGAGGAGCCGCCATCGGCGGCGAACGAACCACCTCCGATGTACCGATGGCGAAAGAGGGCAGTCATGGCAAAGATGACGGCGGCCGAAGCGGCAGTCCGGGTGATGGAGCGGGAAGGCATCGAGCACGCCTTCGGCATTCCCGGGGCTGCGATCAACCCGCTATACGCGGCCATGAAGCGCCGCGGCAGCATCACCCACATCCTGGCGCGCCATGTGGAAGGTGCGTCGCACATGGCCGAGGGCTACACCCGGGCCGTCGCCGGCAATATCGGCGTGTGCATCGGCACCTCCGGACCGGCGGGAACGGACATGATCACCGGCTTGTATTCCGCGCAGGCCGATTCGATTCCCATTCTCTGCATCACCGGCCAGGCGCCACGGGCGCGGCTGTACAAGGAAGACTTCCAGGCGGTCGACATCGAGTCCATCTCCAAACCTGTCACCAAGTGGTCGGTCACGGTGCGTGAGCCGGCGCAGGTTCCGCGCGTATTCCAGCAGGCATTTCACCTGATGCGCTCCGGCCGGCCCGGACCCGTGCTGATCGACCTGCCTTTTGACGTCCAGATGGGGGAAATCGAGTTCGACGACCAGACGTACGAACCACTCCCCGTCTACAAGCCGAAGGCCAGCCGTGCGCAAATCGAGAAGGCGCTCGGCATGCTCAACGATGCCAGCCGCCCGTTGATCGTGGCCGGCGGTGGTGTCATCAATGCCGATGCGTCGGCACTGCTGGTGGAATTCGCCGAGATCACCGGTGTGCCCGTCGTTCCCACACTGATGGGATGGGGCACCATTGCCGACGATCATCCGCTGATGGTCGGAATGGTCGGCCTGCAGACGAGCCATCGCTATGGCAACGCGACGATGCTTGCATCCGATTTTGTGCTCGGTATAGGCAACCGCTGGGCCAACCGTCACACCGGCTCGCTCGACGTGTACACCAAAGGTCGCAAGTTCGTGCACATCGATATCGAACCGACCCAGATCGGTCGTGTCTTTGGTCCTGACTACGGCATCGTGTCCGATGCGGGTGCCGCGCTGGAGTTATTCGTGGAGGTGGCGGCGGAATGGAAGGCCGCCGGCAAGCTCACCGAGCGTGCCCCGTGGGTGGCGCAATGCCGGGAGCGCAAGCGCACGATGTTGCGCAAGACCAACTTCGACAGCGTGCCGATGAAGCCGCAGCGCGTTTATCAATGCATGAACAATGCCTTCGGCAAAGATCCGTGCTATGTCACCACCATTGGCCTGTCGCAGATCGCCGCGGCGCAGTTTCTGCATGTGTACAAGCCCCGCCACTGGATCAACTGCGGGCAGGCCGGTCCGCTGGGCTGGACCCTGCCCGCGGCGCTGGGGGTGCGTGTCGCTGACCCCGACCGCAAGGTGATCGCGCTGTCCGGCGACTATGATTTCCAGTTCATGATCGAGGAGCTGGCCGTCGGCGCCCAGTTCAAGCTGCCCTATCTCCATATCGTCGTTAACAACTCGTATCTGGGCCTCATCCGGCAAAGCCAGCGCGGCTTCGACATGGATTATTGCGTGCAATTGGCATTCGATAACATCAACGCGCCTGAGCTCAACGGCTACGGCGTAGACCATGTTGCGGTGGTCGAGGGACTCGGCTGCAAGGCGATCCGGGTTCACAAGCAGGAAGAAATCGATCCGGCGATCGAGCAGGCCGAGAAGTGGATGGCCGAGTATCGGGTGCCCGTGGTGATCGAAATCATGCTCGAGCGCGTCACCAATATTTCGATGGGGACCGAGATCGACAACATCACCGAGTTCGAGGAGCTCGCCGCCAGCCACGAGGACGCTCCGACCGCCGTCGGGCTGCTGGACTGACATCCGGAGAACCGCCATGCCGAAGTTCGCTGCCAACCTGACGATGCTCTATAACGAGGTCGACTTTCTCGACCGCTTCGCCGCTGCGTCCCGGTCGGGCTTCAAGGGTGTGGAGTATCTCTTTCCGTACGCCTACCCTAAGGAGCAGTTGGCGGAGCTTTTGCACCGGCATGGCTTGAAGCAGGTGTTGCACAATTTGCCGGCCGGCGACTGGAGCAAAGGGGAGCGCGGCATTGCCTGCCTGCCCGACCGGGTCGGTGAGTTCGAAGACAGCGTGGGCGCTGCGATCGACTACGCGCAAGCACTGGGTTGCACACAGATCAACTGCCTCGCCGGCATTGCGCCGCCGGACGCGGCCGCTTCGGTGCTGCACGAAACGCTCGTGGCGAATCTCGGGTTCGCGGCCGCGAAGCTCGAGGGAGCCGGCATCCGGCTCCTGATCGAGCCGATCAACACCCGCGACATTCCGGGTTTCTACCTGAGCCACACCCAGCAGGCGGTCGACATTATCGACGCCGTCGGCTCGGACAATCTGTGGGTGCAGTACGACATCTATCACATGCAGATCATGGAAGGCGATCTCGCTCCGACCCTGCAACGGCATCTGGGGCGAATCGCCCACATCCAGCTCGCCGACAATCCTGGCCGCAACGAGCCGGGAACGGGCGAGATCAACTACCCATTTTTATTCGGCTTCATCGACCGGCTGGGCTACGACGGTTGGATCGGCTGCGAGTACAAACCCAGGGCGAACACGGTCGAGGGCCTGGGCTGGATCAAGCCGTTTCTTCGTGCGTGATTCGGCAGGCCTTTAGCCCTCAGATCAGAAGGAGAGTGGCAATGAGCAAGGTTGGTTTTGTTGGTCTTGGCATCATGGGCGCCCCGATGGCCGGGCATCTCCAGGCCGCCGGTCACGCGCTGTCGGCATTCACGAGAGGGAACGTGCCGCAAAGCCTGACGGCGGGAAGTGTCAAGGTCTGCGCCAGCGCGAAGGAAGTCGCGCAGAGCGCCGACATCATCATCACCATGGTGCCGGA
>JBDUCE010000196.1:0-5331 GCA_040003635.1 Betaproteobacteria bacterium | reverse complement strand
CCGCACACCGTGATCGTCGAGAAGGCCGAGAATCACGTCGACATTCCGCTCGATGCGGCAGTCCATGGCATCCCACTCGCTGCGCGCGATACAGGAGGCGAACGCGGAAACCTGGAAGTAGTCCTCGACATCGATCGAGAAGGCGTTGCGGATGGGCGCGACAGCCGGAGCGAGCGGCGCATTCATGCGGGTCTCGCGATGGCCGGATGTCGCGCAAGCCACTGCGCCAGGTCGGCAGCGATGCGCTCTCCCGCGTGGCCGTCCCAACCCTCGGGCACACGACCTCGCTTGCCGCCGCCGGCAAGGATTTCATCCACATTCGCCATGATGGCAGCGCGATCGCGGCCCACCAGGGTATTGGTGCCGCTGTCGACGGTGATCGGCCGCTCGGTGTTCTCGCGCAGCGTGAGGCACGGAACGCCCAGTGCGGTAGTCTCCTCCTGCATCCCTCCCGAATCGGTCAGCACCAGCCGCGCCCCGGCCATGAGCCCCAGCATTTCGAGGTATCCCTGCGGCGGAAGAAGGATCACGTTGCCCTGGTCGAGGGTGGCGGCGAGACCGGCGCGCTCGATCGCACCGCGCGTACGCGGGTGCACGGCGAAGACCAGCGGCACGCGCTCCGCAATCGCGCGCAGCGCCTCCAGCAGACCACGAAGGTTGTCCGCATCGTCGACGTTCGAGGGCCGGTGCATGGTCACCACGCCGTAGCCTGCCGCAGTGCCAACCACGGCGGCATCGACGCCGGAGCGACGCAGCGTCTCCGCTGCGGGCACCGCATGCGCCCGGTTGGCAAGCAGGGAGTCGATCATTACATTCCCGACAAACCGGATTTTCTCCTCCAGTATGCCTTCGCGCGCCAGATTGGCGTGCGCCGCGCGCTCGGTCGTATAAAGCAGATCGGCGAGCTGGTCGGTCAGCACGCGATTGATCTCCTCGGGCATGGCGCGATCGAAGCTGCGCAAGCCCGCTTCGACGTGCACCACCGGGATGCCCCTTTTCGCGGCAACCAGGCTGCAGGCGAGGGTGGAGTTGACGTCCCCTACCACCAGCACGCAGGACGGCGCGTGCTCATCGAGCAACGGCTCGAAGCGGCGCATGACATCGGCGGTTTGCACCGCGTGCGTGCCGGACCCGACGCCGAGATTGATATCCGGCGCCGGCAGGCGCAGGTCGGCAAAGAGCTGGTCGCTCATGGCCGCATCGTAGTGCTGGCCAGTGTGCACCAGCAACGCGGCAATCGGCGGCACCGCTGCAGCGAACGCCTGGAGGATGGGCGCCATTTTCATGAAATTCGGCCGCGCGCCAACCACGCACAGCACAGGCGAAAGAGCACCGGGGGGACAATCGCGCATCATGAAGGGCGGTTCCCGCCCGGGGGGCGCGAGCGTACCCCGTCGAGCAGTTGCTGCAGCAGGGTGAGCGTGGTCGCCGCCTGGCGCTCGAGGCGGGATAACCGTTCTTCCACCTCACGCGACTGCAAGCCGGCAATGAGGCGCGACGCGTGCCCGGCCGTCGCCGGGTCCAACTCGCCGTTGAGATCAGGCAATGGCAGCGAATCCGGCGCGTCGTTCGATCCCCTGGACGCCTTCGACGCAGCGTCACGCGAATCCGCGGGCGCTGGTGGAGAGGAGGCGGGAAACGTCTCTTCGCTGATCTCGCGCGCCACGTCGTCGACATCACTTTCGTCGAAGGCTTGCTTGCCGGCGAGGTACCCCGAAAGCAGAATTCGGTCGCAGACGGAATTGATCCGGCGCGGAATGCCGCCGGTTGCCCGATACACCGCCTCGTACGCTTCCGGGTTGAACCTCGGATTGCCTTTCCAGCCCACATGGGTCAGGCGATGCTCGATGTACCCACGCGTTTCCTGCAGGTCCATCGGTCCGATGTGGCACGCCGCGATCACCCGTTGCCGAAGCTGCACCATGTGCTGGCTTTGCATCGTTTGCCGAAACTCGGGTTGCCCGACCAGGAAGCTCTGCAGTAGCGCGTGGGTCTCGAGCTGAAAGTTCGAGAGCATGCGCAACTCTTCCACCGCCCGCGGCGACAGATTCTGCGCCTCGTCCACGATCAGCAGCGCGCGCTTGCCCTGCTGCGTGATGCTGACCAGGAACGCCTCGAGCGAAAGCAGCATCTGGGATTTCGGCACGTCCTTGCTTGGCAAGCCGAACGCTGCGCCGACCATCCGCAGGGTGTCCTCCGCATCGAGCTGGGTGCTGACGAGATGCGCCGCCGCGACCTGGCGCGGGTCGAGCTTGTTCAGAAGACTTCGAACAATCGTGGTCTTGCCGGCGCCGACGTCCCCCGTGATGACAATGAAGCCTTCGTTCTGGTGGAGGCCGTACTCGAGGTACGCCATCGCGCGCCGATGCTGGCGGCTGCCGTAGTAGAACGACGGGTCCGGGTTGAGCTGGAACGGCTTATCGGTCAAGCCGTAGAAGAGTTCGTACATGCGGGGCTCGTCAGAACTGCACGAGCAGGGAGACAATCAGGGCGTTCTCGCGGTAGTCCGAGGCAACGCCGAAATCGCTATCGGCACGCACATGACGAAACTCGACAGTCCCTGAGGTCTTGCGGCCGAATTGGGTGGTATAGAGCAGGCGCGCGTCCCATTGGCGGGTACCCTGCTCGGAGCTCGCGTTACCCGTCGTCCTTCGCCACGTGGTGAGTGCCGTCAGCGATGACAAGGGGGTCAGCCGGTGGCTCAGCGCCAGGCTCGCACCGCGCTCGGTAACCGTCGACCTGCCGTCGGCGAGCCCGGTCGGCGTTCCGGCGCTTCCCTCGAGTTGCGTTCGCATGAGGCGGTACAGCGTCAATGCCGCCGTATTGCGCGCCCCGAGCAATGCCACCGACGCCTGTTGATTACGGCTGACGAAGATCCCGCTAGTCAGGAAATCGGCGGGAAGGTTGAGATCGGCCGGAATGCCCCCTTGCTGCAGCAGGCGCTGGGTTTCGATGGCGCGCTGCGCCGGGTCCGGGATGCGGGTTGCCAACGCGTTGAAGAGAAGATCGTACGCGACAGCGGAGCCCGCCGTTCCCAGCCGCTGGGCGTCCGTGGTGATGTCGCGGGAGTCGACGAGGCTGAGCGACAGCCCCGGCGTGCGATGGCGCAGGCCGTAGTCCCACCGGCTGCCGAAAAAACGATGCTCCCAGTTCGCGAACACATCGGTGCGCTGCGACGGCGCCCATTCGAAGCCGCCGCCATAGGTCGTCTCGGTCTTCTTGTCCAGTGTGACGAAATCGTTCCTTTCCGCCCCCGCACTCGCCAAAACACGGAATTGCGGATCGATGTTGTAGGTAAGAACGCCGCGGACCCGGTCCGAAGTGGTGTCGCGCCCCTGCTGAAAATCGATCCTCTGGTCGAACACTTCGACGGCCCACTGCAACCAGCTGAACGATGCATCACTGCTCACGCGACCGGAAAACTCGTGGACCCTCGAGTCGTCGACCCCTGCGCCGGATCGGGAAAGGTTTCCGAATACCGCAACGTGTAATCGGCAAGATTCACGATCCGCCCGCGCACGTAGGGGCTGATCAGGAAGGTGCGGCTTTCGGTGCGATTGTCGGTGAAATTGGCATTGCTCGGCGGTCGCGCACCGAAGGGCGAAATGGCCACCTGCTGGACGTTGCCGCGCAAGTCGACGAACAGGAAATTCTCGATCGCCTGCACGGTGCCGGTGGCATCGAGCTGATTGCGAATCTCACTGCGTGACGACTCGCGGCTGTCGATGAGTCCATCGAGCTGATAAAAAAGCCGCAGCTTGAGCCGCGCAGTGTCGGTATTGACGCGAACCGACGGGGCAACCTCGATGACGAGATCGCTCTGCCGGCGGTCCGACGGAGCGAGATTGACGTTGTCGGTCAGCGTGCTGCGAAGGGTGATCGCAGGAGTGACCTGCGCGCTTTCGGCTGTCCGGGGGTTCGCAGGATTAACCTGCGGGCTCTCGGCCGCCAGGCAGGCGCCGCTCGCCACGCCCAGGAACCCGGAGAGACAGGCGGCAACGATCCTGCGGCTGGCATGACGCCGGTCAACGGCCGTAGGCGTAACCATAGCCGTATCTGTACCCGCCGTCCGTCGATGTCCGTCGGCCTTTGTTCAGCATCATGAGCTTCACCGGGCAGGATTCGATCGTTGCCAACGCCTGTTTGAGCGCCGTCTGCACGGTGCGTTGCGCTTCCACGACCATGACGATCTGTCCCATGTGCGTTGCCAGTACGCGCGACTCCGTCGTGACCAGCAGTGGAGGAGAATCAAAAACGATGATCCGGTCCGGATAGCGGCGTGAAAGGTCGTCGAGCAGGCGATTCATCGAGTCGCTCGCAAGCAATTCAGTCGCGCGCGGATGCACGCGCCCGCTGGGCAGGATCGACAGCTTCTCGATGTCGGTCCGGAGCAGGACATCGCGCAGGTCGACGTCGTCGTTCACCAGGACATCGAGCAGGCCACGACTCTCCGGAAGGCCGAGCATCGCGGGCAATGACGGCCGGGCCACATCCGCATCGACCAGCAGTACGGTGTGATCCAGCTCCATCGCGATGCTCATCGCGAGGTTCACCGCGGTGAAGCTCTTGCCTTCCCCGGGCAACGCGCTCGTCACCATGATCAGGTTGCCGTTGCGCACCGGCGTCACGCCTTTGCCCGTGGCATTGACGAGCAAAGGGCGCTTGATGACCCGGAATTCATCCGCCACCTGCGAACGCGGCGCATCGGGCGTCACGATGCCGGCAGCAGCCAGGCGGGCAAGATCGAGGTGGACGCGCTGGGAATGGATTGCATCTTCGGTTGCCGACGGCGCCGGTACCTTGCGGGCCTCGGCCCCAGTGCCCTGGCTTTCGGCGAGGCGCGCACGGCGCGCACCATTGACCGCGCTCGCACGCTCGATCGCTGTCGTCGGGAAGTCCAATGCCGCCACGGTGGCGGACTCAGGGACATCGACCCCTGCCCGCCGTAATTCCTCCAGGCGCTTGGCTGCTTGTTCGATCAGGCTCATCTGAATCTCACGCGGCGCGCACCGCGTGCATGAAAAGGATCGTCAGGCCGGTACCGAACGACCCCAGGAGCGCCAATAACGCTGAAACGAAACCGATGAGCCCGCGCCGTTCCTTGCGCCTTTGCGGCTCTCCCACCACCAGGGAAACCGTACCGAGCACCGGGAGTCCGGTCATCTGGCGCAGCGAGGTCGCGTCAAAGAAAGTGGGCCACGCTTGGCTCGCCAGGAAGCTCGCGGCAAGACCGGCCCCCAATGCCCCCAGCAGCGCAAGCGAAATCAGGATCAGCCGGTTCGGCGCCACCGGCAGCGGGGAAACGCGCGGTGGATCGATCAGCCGGAAATC
>JBDUCE010000195.1:0-5338 GCA_040003635.1 Betaproteobacteria bacterium | reverse complement strand
AAGGCGACGGAAAGCTACGAGGCCAGCCTGCGCATCCGCGAGGAGATCGGCGACAAGGCAAGCATGGGCAGCCTGTTGTCGAATCTGGGCGTGATCGCCGAGTACCGCGGCGACTATGAGGGCTCGTCCGCATTTCACGAACGCGCACTCGCGCTACGCACCGAGATCGGCGACCGCTGGGCGATTGCGGTCTCGATGACCAATCTTGGCATGATCGCCGCGCTGCAACAGCGCTTCCAGGAGGCGCGCGAGTGGTTCGAGCGCTCGATGGTTCTCAACCGCGAGGTGGGGGACGCGTGGATGATCGCTATCTGCCATAACAATCTCGGCAACGCAACGCGCGGCCTCGGCGACTACCACGCTGCGCGGAAGCACTATGCGGACAGCCTGCGCGCCTACCGCGACTACGACGATCCCTGGGCGATGGCGTTCCTGCTCGAGGACGTGGGGATCCTTGCCGCGCTCACCGGCGACGCCGCTTCGGCGCTCGAGTTGGTGGGCGCCGCCGATCAGCTGCGCGAATCCAGCGGGACGCCGCGTGCTCCGTCGCTCGAGAAGGATATCGCGAGCCAGCTAGCGCTCGCTGCCGCAGCGATGTCCGAGCGCCAGCAACGGGCGCTGCGTACACACGGTCACGCCCTCAGTCTTGCGGCCGCCGTCGATCAGGCACTGGCGCTGTGCGAACGGTGCGCAGAGAAGGCGCCACCACAAACCCTGCAACTCGCCGGGCAAGCTTCCGCACCAACTGTTGTTGCGAAACGATGATGACCTTCGTGCGTCCACGCCCGGCTCCATCAGGACTCAGTTGTGCGCGACCCTCGCGGGGGCCATCGGCAACGCTGCCAGCAGATCGGTGATCACCACCGGGTCGATGGGCTTCACCATGTGATAGTCGAAGCCGGCGCTCTTGGAGCGCTGCCGATGGTCGTCCTGGCCATAGCCCGACACCGCCACCAGCAGCGTGTTGGCGTACTGTGGACGAGCGCGGATCTGCGCAGCGACTTCATACCCATTCATTCCAGGCAGGCCGATATCGAGCAGCACGGCGTCGGGGCGCACTGCCGACAGTGATTCCAGCGCGACCGCGCCATCGAACGCGAGATGCACTTCGCATCCCACCATCCGCAACAGCATCGCCGTGCTTTCGGCGACATCGTGATTGTCGTCGACGATCAGCACCCGCACACCCGGTTGCGCCGACACAAGCGAGGGCGCGGCAGGCTGTGTTTCGCCGGAACATTCCGCTTCGGTCGCCGGCAAGCGCACGGTGAACTCGCTGCCGCGCCCGTTCCCGGCACTGTAGGCCTGCACGCTGCCGCCTTGCATCTCGACCAGGCGGCGCACCAGCGTGAGCCCGATGCCGAGTCCTCCACGCGAACGATCCAGGGTGCCGTCGACCTGCGAGAAAAGCTCGAAAATCGTTGCCAGTGCTTCCTTGGGAATGCCGACGCCGGTATCGCGCACCCGGAACACGATCTCATTGCCTTCACGCACGGCCGAGATGTCGATGTGGCCGCTCTTCTCGGTATATTTCGCCGCGTTGGTGATGAGGTTGGACAAGATCTGCGCAACCCGTGCGGAATCCCCGCGGACGTACACCGGATGCTCCGGCAACGCGACCGTGATCTGGTGCTCCAGGGAGTCGATGAACGGCCGGCTGGTTTCGATGGCGGCAGCCACCACCCGGCTCACGTCCACCGTCTCGATCCTGAGCTGGATTTTGCCGCGCGTGATGCGCGACACATCGAGCAGGTCATCGACCAACCGCACGAGTTGCTTCAATTGCCGGCCGATCACCTCCTTGGCCCATGCCAGGCGCTCGGGATTCGCCTCCTCGGCGTGCAGGACATGCATGGCATTGCTGATGGGCGCCAGAGGGTTGCGCAATTCGTGCGCCAGCATCGCCAGGAACTCATTCTTGCGTTGATCCTCGTCTTGGATCTTGCGATAGAGCCGGGCATTTTCGAGCGCGGTGGCGCCGCGACCGGCGAGATCCTTCGCCAACGTCAAGGCCTCGGCATCGAAACGGCGGCTCGATGGCCCCATGCCGAGCAGCAGCACCCCCACCGTGCGCGATCGGGCCAGCAACGGAACGAGCAGCATCGACGCGATCCCGAACCGCGCCGGAACGCCGATCGGGTTCGCGGCCATCGGGCCATCGAAGCCATGCATCACATCGCGCATCGACTGCTCGCTCACGCACTCGGCACCGCGGCTCTCGCTGACGCGATCGATCGCCTCCTTCAGCCAACGGCTTTCGATCTGGGGCAATGCGGTCTGCTCCAGCGGTGCACCGCCCCCGCGCACCCAAGCCACCTCGATGCGCGCATCGAATCGATCCTCGGCCGGCAGGGCCAATGCCGCGATATCCGCCAGGAAGGGCACGGCCGACCGGACGAACTCATGCGCAGTCGCCTCCATGTCCAGTGAGCTCAGCGCGGCGCTGGCTTCCGCGAGAAAGGTGGAGCGCTGGTTGGCGCGCTCGGCCGCCGCGCGCGCCGCGCGTTCGTCGGCAAGCGCAATGCGCTCCTCCGCCTGTCGCTTCGCCTGCTCGGCAAGCAGGTACAGATCGACGAACACCTTGACCTTGGTGCGCAGGATCTCGGGCACCACCGGCGACACGATATAGTCGACTGCGCCCAGCGAATAGCCCTTCGCCGAATGGAGCTCGTCGCTGTAATCGGCAGTGATGAAAATGATCGGAATGTGGGCTGATCGCTTGCGGCTGCGGATGAGCGCCGCCGTTTCCAGCCCGTCGAGGCCCGGCATGTTGACGTCGAGCAGGATCACCGCGAAGTTTTCCTGCAGCACCTGTTTCAATGCTTCTTCGCCCGAGCTCGCCGTGATGACGTTCTGCCCGAGATCTTCGAGGATCGCCTGCAGCGCGAGCCGCTTGTCGGGGCGGTCATCGACGATGAGAATGTTTGCCTTCACCGGCTGGCCGGCTCCCGCGTCACGCTGCTGTGCCGCAGCCATCACTGTACCAGCGGTGCGGCATCGACCATGGTGCGTCCGGTCGCGAGCCAGCCGCGAAGCGTACCGACCATGAGATCGGTGTCGACGGGCTTCGACAGGTAATCCCAGGCGCCCGCCTCGATGCATTTCTCGCGGTCGCCTTTCATCGCCTTGGCCGTGACGGCGATGATGGGCAAATCCTTGCACGCGGGAATCCTGCGAATCTCGCGAATGGTGTCGATGCCATCCATCTCGGGCATCATGATGTCCATCAGCACCACGTCGACGTCCTGCAGCGTCTGCAGCGAGCGCACCGCGTCGCGGCCGTTGTCGTGCGAGATGACTGCCATCCCCTGCTCTTCCAGGAGCGAGGACAGGGCGAAGATGTTGCGCATGTCGTCGTCGACGATCATTGCCTTTTTGCCTTTGAGGACGTCGATCGACTGGTGCAGGCCCCGCAATACATTGCGGTGCGACTCCGGCATCTTGGCCGGGTCGCGGTGCAGGAAGAAGCTCGCGAGGTCGAGCAAACGCTCCGGCGAACGCACTTCGCGGATGACGGCGCGCGCACCCGAACCGGCCCAGCCGCCCAGCCCGCCGCCTTCGCTGTAGACGATCACGGGGATCGCGTCCTGCGCGCCCTCCCCCTGCAGCCGCTCGCGCAAGGTAACGACGGTTTTCTCCGGCAAATCGGGCGTTGCGACCACGCAGTCCACTTTGCTGGTGGTCAGGTGTGCTGTAGCGGTGTGGCCGTCCTTGGCCGTGACCACTGCGAGGTCCTCTGCACTGAGGTAGCCCGAGAGCCAATCGCGGCGCCGCTTGTCGGGAGCGACCACCAGCACGTTGCGCCGCGGACGGTTGGTGAACCGGGTCAGTTTGTCGAGCAGCTCGTCGACCACCTCCTTGCCCTGGATGGGCTTGCCGACGAACGCGTAGGCTCCCGCCTGCAATGCGCGCGCGCGGCTTTCATCCGTCGAAATCACGGTCACCGGAATATGGCGGGTTTGCGGGTCGTGCTTCAGGCGATCGAGGACGCGCCAGCCACCGATGTCGGGCAGGTAGATGTCCAGGGTGATGGCGCACGGACGGTACTCGATGGCCACGGCCAGTGCCGCGACACCGAGCGTGCTGACGATCCCCTTGAAGCCCTTCTCCCGCGCGGCATCGAGCAGAAAACGCGCAAAGCCGAGATCGTTTTCGACGATCAGCAGCACCGAATCACCGGGCCGAATGCGGTCGCGGTCATCGCCCACCTCGTTCACCAGTGCATTGACGGCCGGTATCGCCTCCATTTCATCGACGGTGTGCGCCGGATGATTGACCGGAGCGAGGATGCGCACCTCTTCCTGTACCGCCGCGAGCGGGAGCAGCGCCTGGGCGTCGGCGGCGATGCGGCTGCCGATCGACTTCCGGGCGCGCGGCGGGGTGTAGATCTGCGGCATGTAGAGCGTGAAGGTGCTGCCGACCCGCGGCTCGCTGACCAGTCGTATTTCGCCACCCAGCAAGCGGGTCAGCTCACGGCTGATGGCAAGACCCAGGCCGGTTCCGCCATATTTGCGGCTGGTGCTGCCGTCGGCTTGCTGGAACGCCTCGAAGATGATCTGCTGCTTGTCGGCCGAGATCCCGATGCCGGTATCTTCCACCGAGAACGCGATCACGTCGTCGGCCCGGTTGAGCATCTCGTTGCCCGGATCCCAGCCGCTCTTTACCGACTCGATCGCCATCGTGACGTGGCCGTGCTGCGTGAATTTGAAGGCGTTGGAAAGCAGGTTCTTCAGCACCTGCTGCAAGCGCTTGGTATCGGCAAACATCGCTTGCGGCAAACGCGTATCGAGCTGGATGCGAAAGTCGAGGCTCTTGGCCTCCGCCACGTGTCTGAACGTGCGCTCGACATACCGCCGCAAGTCGTCCAGCAGCATATCCGTCGGGTCGACCACCACCGTTCCGGATTCGATCTTGGAGAGATCCAGGATGTCGTTGATGAGCGTGAGCAGATCGTTGCCCGAGGCGTGGATCGTCTTGGCAAATTCGACCTGCCGGCCGGTGAGATTGCCGCCGGGGTTCTTGCATAGCTGGTCGGACAGGATGAGCAGGCTGTTCAATGGCGTGCGCAGCTCGTGCGACATGTTGGCCAGGAACTCGGATTTGTACTTCGAGGTGAGGGCGAGTTGCTCCGCCTTTTCCTCGAGCGCCTTGCGCGCCTGCTCCACTTCCTGATTCTTGCGCTCCACTTCCTGGTTCTGGTGGGCGAGAAGGCCCGCCTTTTCCTCGAGCTCCTGGTTGGTTTGCTGCAACTCCTGCTGCCGGCTTTGCAGCTCGTGGGCGAGTGATTGCGATTGCTTCAGCAGGTCCTCGGTCCGGGTGTTGGCCTCGATGGTGTTGA
>JBDUCE010000194.1:0-5352 GCA_040003635.1 Betaproteobacteria bacterium | reverse complement strand
CATCGTCGCGCTCGCCGGGACGACGGTCCAGCGCCGTCGCGTTCCGCCGGGACGACGGTCCAGCATTCGCCGGGATGACGGTCAATGGAACGGGCTCAACCGCGCAAAGCGGCGAGACTCACGTCGCCATCGAAGAACGTGCCGACGCTCCCGAGGAACGCCTCGCTGCGCGCCGCTTCCCACCCGCCGTGCGCCGCGTTACCCATGAATTTGCGCTCGATGTCGGCGCGCGAAAGGGGGTCGTGCATGCCTCCGCGAATGTGCGGCTGGCGTTCCTCGAAGATGCGCCCATCGTGCAACGTCATGCGCACGTGCCCGGTGTACTGGCGCGGGTACGGATTGCCGGGATCGACCACGTAACGCACCTTGTGGGCGAGCGCCAGAATGCGCGGATCACGCACCGTGGTTTTGGTGAAGGCCGACAGGCCGGCGCCACCGGTAATGTAGGCCACGGCGATGTTGAACGGGGTGCTGAACTTCGCGCCGTATTCGTTGGCCGGCGCCTGCTTCGACGACAACGGCTCCCATAGTCGGCGCACGTACCCTTCGGCGGTCTCGCACACCACATCCCTGATTTCTTCGGGGGCGATGCCGTGGGCGGCGAGTCGCAATGCGCAATCGATGTACGGCTGGTTCATGGTCCCGGTGGCGTACGGCTTGAAAGTGAGTCCCAGCATGATCCATTCGCGGCCGAAATCGCCGGTGAGGGCCCCGTAATCGCCTTCGCTTCCGTGCGCGAAGCCATGAAAGAGTCCATGAGTGCCTTCCAGCACGCTGCGCGGGCCGAGAAATCCCTGTGCGCCCAGGCGCGCCGCATGCACGCCCGCGCGCGCCGCCCAGCCGGCGTGCAGTCGCTTGGTCCACGTCCCTTCGGCCAGATATTCGATGATGCCGCTTGCCATGCTGCCGGCAACACCAAGGCCGTCGACCATCTGGCGGGTACCCAGGCGCAGCGCAGCGCCCGCGGCGAGCGTGCTCGCCATTGCACCGAGCACCGCGGTGGGATGAAAGCCTGCATTGTGAATGGCCTTCGGACGCACCAGACTCAAGCGACACAGGGTCTCGACACCCACTGCGATGGCGAGCAGCGCCGAACGTCCATCGCGTCCGAAGCGCTCGCATGTCGAGAGCACGGCCGGCAGGATCACCGCGCCGCTGTGCACCGGGCCGCCTTCGAAGGTGTCGTCGAAATCCTCGCCGTGCGCGGCGGTGCCGTTGATCATGGCCGCGTCTTCGGCGCGAAAACTGCTCGCGTGGCCGATAGCGGTGCACTGGCCGCCGGCATCGATGCTGCCCAGCACCGCGCGCATGTAATCGGTGTGTCGCGCGGCAAGGCAGAGTCCGACGACGTCGATATAGAGCGCCTCCACGCATGCGCGCACCGGCGCCGGAATGTCGTCGGGGCGCAATGTTTGCACCGCTTCGGCCAAGCGCTCGGCGACGGTGAGGGCGGGACTCGATGCTGCGGTCATCGCACCAGCTTCAGTCCGGCTTCGGGGAGGAGCGCGCGTAACTGTTGGGTGGTGGACGCGATCGACTTGGTGAAGTCGCTGCCACTGTGGAAATCGTCCTCGAATTGATTGTCCTCGAGATATTTGCGCCAGGATGCGGTCTTCACCAGCCGGCGCGCAAAATCTTCCCAGTACGCCACGACATCAGGCGCCAGCCCCGGTGGGGCCACTACGCCCCGCATTTGCGGCACGAGCGGCACGTCGTAACCGGCTTCCTTCAGCGTAGGAACATCCGGGTAGCCGGAGAGCCGCTTTCCGGAAACCTGCGCAAGGACCCGCATCTTGCCGGCCCGGATGTTCTCCCCTGCCTCCTGCGGCTCGATGATCATCATGTCCACATGGCCCCCGAGGAGTGCCGCAATCCGTTCGCCTCCACCGGGAAAGGAAATGAATGCCCAGTGCGCGCCGGTGGCCTTCTGCAGCACCTGGCGCATTACGCTGTCGCGCGCGGTGAGGGATCCGCCCGATTGCTTCAAGACGCCAGGCTTTGCCTTCGCCGCTTCGATGAAATCCTTCATGGTCCTGAAGGGGGAATCGGCGCGCACGGCCACCACCGCGGGCTCGGTCACGAGTTGTGCAATCGGGGTCAAATCCTGCAGGGTGATCTTGGCCTCGTTGGTTACCAGCGGGCCAATGATCCAATTGCTGGTGATGAGGCCGATGATATGCGGCTCGCCCTTTTTCTCCACCAGGAAGGCAGCGGCGACGGCACCGTTGCCGCCGGGCTTGTTCAGTACCTGGATGCGCACCGGGAGGAGCTTTTCCTTTTCGGCCATGACCGCAATGGAGCGCGCCAGCACATCGTTGCCGCCACCGGGCGCGGTGTGGACGACGAGCTCGATCGGCCGGGTGGGCTCGAAGGCGAGTGCCGGGGTTGCAGCAAGGCCAGCCAGCACCCAGAGGGCGCCGGACCAGGAGGTAATGCGGCTTGGCTTCATGGACGACTCCTCGAGTGAAACGAATCAGGCTTCCTGTTCCACGGCGCGCAGGCGCAGCGCATTGGTCCGCCGGAAAAGAGGTAGCAGCAGCATCGCGGTGGCGAGCACGAGAATGGTGGCGGAGATCGGACGGGTCGCAAGGATGCCGAGGTCACCCTGCGACATCATCAGCGACTGTCGCAACGCCCGCTCCATATGATCGCCGAGCACCAATCCCAGGACCAGCGGCGCAGCCGGGTAATCGAGCTTGCGCATGAGATAACCCAGGAGCCCGAACACGATGACGAGCCCGATCGAGAACAGGCTTCCCGATTCGCTGTACACGCCGATGATCGAGACGCCCAGGATCAGCGGATACATCGCGTAGGAGGGAAGCTTCAGCAGTTGGGCGAAGACCGGCACCAGCGGCAGGTTCAGCACCAGCAGCATGACGTTGCCGATGTACATGCTGGCGACGAGTCCCCAGAACAGCGCCGGGCTGTCCTCGATCAGCATCGGCCCCGGCTTGAAGCCCCACAGCACCAGCGCCGCCAGCAGGATGGCGGTGGTGCCGCTGCCGGGAATGCCGAGCGTCAGTAACGGCACCAGCGCACCGCCGGTCTCGGAATTGTTGGCGCCTTCGGGGGCGGCCACGCCTTCGATGACCCCGGTGCCGAATTTCTCGGGATGGCGCGACACCGCTTTTTCGACGCCGTAGGAAAGGAACGACGCGATGGTCGATCCGGCGCCCGGCAATACGCCGATGAGAAAACCCAGCACCGAGCCGTTGACGAAGGCGAACCGGCAATCCTTCATGTCCTGCCACGTCGGCAGCAAGTTGCGCAATCCGCGCGGTACCGGAAGCATGGTGCCGCCTTCGCGCGGCTCCATGTTGGAAAGCACTTCGGCAACGGCAAAGATGCCGATCGCGACGACCACGAAATCGATGCCGCCGAGGAGCTCGGTGCGCCCGAAGGTGAAGCGCGACGTGGCACTGAAAAGGTCGGTCCCCATGGTGGCGATCCACAGTCCGACCAGCATCGACAGCAATGCCTTCACGAGCGATTTGCCTGCAAGCAATACCACCATGGCGAGCCCCAGCACCATCAGCGCAAAATATTCGGGGGAGCTGAAGGCCAGCGAAACCTTGGCGAGCGGCGGCGCCACCAGCATGAGGCCCAGCACGCCCACGGTGCCGGCAATGAACGATGCGATCGCGGCAATCCCCAGTGCCGCGCCGGCGCGGCCGTTGCGCGCCATCGCGTAACCGTCGAGACAGGTGACCACCGAGGCCGATTCACCAGGCACGTTGAGCAGGATCGAGGTCGTCGACCCACCGTACTTGGCGCCGTAGTAAATGCCCGACAGCATGATCATCGCCCCCGCCGGATCCATGCGGAAGGTGAGCGGCAGCAGCATGGCGATGGTCGCCGGCGGACCGAGCCCCGGCAGCACGCCGATCACCGTGCCCAGAAATACCCCGACGAAACACCAGAACAGGTTGATCGGCGCGAGCGCGACCGCGAAACCCTGCATCAATCCGCCGAAGATATCCATCAGGCGGGGATATGGCGCATTGCGTGGATGGGTGGCAAAGCGGCAGCGTTGTCCGCGGTCATACCCGCGAACCTGACGGAATTATTCGCGGTCATCCCCGCGAACGCAGGGATCCATCTTGAAGTTGAAATGCGACTCAAATTGAATTTAACAATGGATTCCCGCGTTCGCGGGAATGACGACATCCGGCGTTTGGGCGTCATCCACTTCGTGATTCATCAGTGCCACAGCCCGGACGGCAGCGAGACGCTGAGGCCGACATCGAAAACGACATAGAAGAGCAGCGCGCCCCCGATGGCCATCGACCACGCTCGCAGTTGCGGCCGGCGGAACATGACGGCGACGATGAACCAGGTGAGAAGGGCAAAGGTGACGATGAAACCGGCCCATTTGAGCAGCGGCACGGCAACGACCAGTGCCGCCCAGCAGGCGAATGCGCGCCGTGTTTCCGGCCACGCGATGCGCTCCTGCGCAGCGGTCGAGCCGCGCACGCTGCGCAGCACCAGCACGGCCGAAAGCGCCACCATGGCGAGGCCATACCAAAGCGGAAAAAAGCCGGCACCGGGACCATCGGGACTGCTGTAGACCCAATGGCGCGCCTCCACCACGATGTATGCGCCGAGCCCCGCAAGCACGAGCCCCGACCAGAAATCGCCGGGCCGGGCGACGCGCATCAGGCGTTGCCTTCCGGGTTCACCAGCTTGCCCTTGTCATAACGCGCCTTGGGCACGAGCTCCGCCACGGTGCCGCCGGGCGCCCGGAACTTGACCGGGATCACGCCCTCGTCGCTGATGATTTCGCAGCCGTACGACAATACTTGCGCACGCGCCTTGTCGACGTCGTCGACTTCGACGGCAAAGTGATGGATGCAGGGCCCGGCGCCGGCCGCCCGCGCCTCTGCCGACGTCGTGTCGGCGTCGTACCGGATGAGAGCGAAATCGATCGCGCCATCCGTCAGGTGGCAGGAGGTGTGATCGCGGACGTGGGTGGTTTCGACTTCCGTGAAACCGAAAACATCCCGGTAAAACGCCGTCGTGCGCTCAAGGTCGTCGACCTTGAGTGCGAGATGCACGATACGCGGGCGAGTCGGGTCGCTCATGGCATTAATCCTCCGCCGTTGACATGAATGGATTGGCCCGTGACATAACGGGCGTCGGGACTGCACAACATCCGCACCATCGCCGCCACTTCGCCGGGCAGGCCGAGGCGGCCAACCGGCGGCGCGCCGCGGCGATGCGTGGGTGCCTCGGGTGCGCCGGGCAGGCCGCGCACGGTTGCAATACGCCCGGGCACCACGCAATTTACGGTAATGCCGTGCGGCGCGAGGTCCAGCGCCAGCGCCTTGGTCAGGCCCGCAAGTCCGGCCT
>JBDUCE010000193.1:0-5365 GCA_040003635.1 Betaproteobacteria bacterium | reverse complement strand
CTTCGAGCGAGTGCGCCATGCTGGCGCGGTCCACCTTGGTGTTGATGTCGCCGACCAGGTAGGTCTTGAGATCGAGATACTGGATGAGGCTCAGCGGATCCTCCGTCTGCGCGAGCGCCGCATGACGGTGGAACACCTCGACGGCGCGATACCCGGAAAGCCGGGCCCGGAACCCGTGGGTGAACAGCCGCCGGCGCATGTCGTCGCGAAAAATGGACATGCCGTGGAAGTAACCTTCCACCGCGGTGCGTCCCAGCGACTCGAACGTCGACTTCGCGCGGAGATACCGGGGAGCCCAGTCGGCCTTCGGATACGCCTGTCCGAGGAAGCCGAACACGGGCCGCCGCAGGCCGAGCGGCACCGCGCGGCGCAACCGCTCCTCGGCGAGATGCAACCGATAGCGGCGATATCCGCCGAAGCTCTCGTCGCCGCCGTCGCCGGACAGCGCGACGGTGACGTGGCGGCGCGCGAGCTGGCAGACGCGGTAGGTCGGGATGGCCGAGCTGTCGGCGAACGGCTCGTCATACAGGCGGGCAAGATCGTCGATCAGGTCGAAGTCGTCGCTTTCCACGCGATCGACGAAATGCCGCGTGCGATAGCGGTCGGCGACCTGCTGCGCGTAGCGCGACTCGTCGTACGCGGGATCGGCGAACGCGATCGAGCATGTGTTCACCGGCTCGCGCGAGGCTGCCGCCATGGCCGCAACGACGGCGCTCGAATCGACGCCGCCCGACAGGAACGCGCCGAGCGGCACTTCGGAGATGAGGCGCATCCGCACCGACTCGGCGAGGCGCTCTCCGAGCTCCGCCACCGCGTCGTCGTCGTTGATGCGGTTGTCGCCGGGAAAGCGCGGGTCCCAGTACATTTTGGGCGCGGCCGGCGGCGCGCCGCGGCGAAGCGTCAACGTGTGCGCCGGCGGCAGCTTGGCCGCGCCGGTGAAGATCGTTCGCGGCTCCGGCACATAACCGAGCGCGAAGTATTCCTCGACGGCGCACGGATCGATGTCGCGCGCGAGGCCCGGATGCACCATCAGCGACTTCAGCTCCGAGCCGAAAAGTAGCTGGCCATCGGGCAGCATTGCATAAAACAGCGGCTTCACGCCCAGCCGGTCGCGCGCCAGGAAAACGGTCTCGCGGTTGCGATCCCACAACGCAAACGCGAACATGCCGCGGAAGCGGTCGACGCACCGGTCGCCCCAGGCTTCCCACGCGTGCACGATGACTTCGGTATCGCTTCGGGTGCGGAAGACATGACCGAGCGCTTCGAGCTCCGGCACCAGTTCCCGGTAGTTGTAGATCTCGCCGTTGTAGACGACCACCACCGAATGGTCTTCGTTGAACAATGGTTGCTGCCCCGTTGCGACATCGATGATCGACAAGCGGCGGTGGCCGAGTCCCACGCCGGGCTCCAGATGCAGACCCCCAGCGTCCGGCCCGCGGTGATGCTGGGATTCGTTCATCCGATGCAGAAGCTCGCGATCGATGTCGCGCCTGCCCCGCACGTCGATGATTCCGGTGATGCCGCACATGGATGGATTCCGTTCAGGCTTCGCGCATGCGGGCGCCGTGCGGCGCCCCGGCGGTAAAAAGACGGGTATACGGGACGAGGATCGCCGGAAGATCCGTCGATGAAGGTGAAAGGACGTCGCGCCGGATCGGCGGGTGCGGATCCTTGATTGCCGCGTTCATCGCCCGACTCGCGTCGCCTGCAGCGCTGTGCCGATGGCGCCAGCCTCGGCCCGGGTGAAAGCCTCGAGCGCCGCATCGGCATCGGCCCGGGCAGTGGCGGTAGGAGACACCGGAGTGACCACGATCACCACCGCGCCGTCGTCACCGCGACCCCGGAGCTGCGCCCAGGCGCTGTAAGCTTTGGCCCGGGCGTCGCTGCCCGTCAGGTGGCCATCGACCCAGAACCATTGCCACACCCGCAGGCGCTCACCGGTGGAGCTTCGCAGCTCCGAAACCTGTGCCGACACGCGCTGCTCCGGCAGGTCCCAGTCCCGCGAGCCCATTCGCGCGCTGAACCAATGGTTGTCGGTGCTCGCCACCAGTGTGTTCTCCGAGCTGACGAGCTTGCGTGCATTCGATTGATTGCGGTAGAGCCCGAGATAAAGACCCACCGGCCGGCCGTCCTTCACCAACGTCTCGAAACGCTCGGCAGAGGGGCCGACATAGCGCGGTCGCCAGGCGGTAACCGGCGTCGTGGAGGGCAGCCAGCCATCGGACGGAGTTACCGCCGCGAGCTCCGGTACCGGCCCCCGGACGGCGCCGCCGAGTACCTGTTGGGCCAGCAGCGGCGCGGCCGCCACGACGACGAAGGCGATCGCGCTGCGCCAGATCCGCTGCGACGTAGCGCCGGGTGCAGACGGCGCACGCGCTGTTGCGGCAGCCATGGTGCCGGCGGGCTCTTCGTCTTCGCGCCAGCGTGATCCGATCCAGAACATCACGAGCATCACGATCCCGAAGAACAGCCAGCCGTAGATCAGGTGATCGACGCCGACCGCAAGCTTGTTGCTGGAAAGGTGGCCCAGCAAGACGATCATGTAAGCCCGCACCCAATTGGCAACGATGGGCACGACGAAGGAAACGGCGACGAAGATGATGCGCCGGTGGAGCGAGCGATAGGTGAGGTAGGCGAATAGCGTACCCATCATCACCGAGGCGATAAGGTACCGGACGCCGCTGCATGCCTCGACGACGGACCAGGTGCCGGAGGGGATGACGAACTGCAACCCATCCTGGTAAACCGGTATGCCCGTTGCACGCAACCCGGCGACGGCAAAGATCGCCGTCCATTCCATGAGCCTCGGCAACAGAAATTCACCGAACGGGACGGCGAAGAAGAGGAAAGCGAGTGGGAAGGCGATCCTGCGGAATACGTCGACGCCGGCAATAACCGGCACGGCGAGGACAATCAGCGCGACAACGGCGAATTGCCGAAGCGCATTGATCTGCGTGAGCTCGCCCAGCAGCCAGCCAAATCCTGCTGCTGCCACCAAAATCAACAGCCGCCACGAAGGGTTTCCCCCGGCGCTTGCCAGTTGTGCGCGGTTGCGCCAGATCAGCCAGAGGGATATCGGGGCCACGACGAACCCGTGCGCAAACGTGTCCGAGCGCGCCCAGATGCCGGCCATGGCCGCAATGGTGGACCAGTACCCGCCGACCACGCACGCGAGCGCGGCCAGGGTTGCCGCAAGCGTGGTCCGGCTCGTTCGCTGCGATACCGCCGCGCCCGCGGAGGCGAGCAATGCCTCGGGAAAATGATTGCGCTGTAGTGTGGACATGGTCGGGTGCCTACGAACGCCTGATTGCGCCATGGGAGGACCTCCCTCCCCTGCGCGTCGTCGCCTCGCCGCAGCGCACGGCCTGCACGCTCCCGGCTGCGCCGTGGGTCTTCATCCGAGGTTGCGCACGATGTGCGGTCCCAGCATGTTGGCCACGCCAATCGGCAGCCGGCGCCACAGCGCAATGAACGCGCGGTACTTCGGATTCATCGGGTTGTTCTGGGGAATCGTGTCGCCGCGATAGAGCAGATATTCGTAGTGGAGCGGCTGCGGCTCGAATCCCCAGTTCTTCTTGAATGCATACGATCCCGTGCCCCGCTTGCTGCGCCCGTAATCGAACACTCGAAACCCGCGAATGCAGGCGCGGCGCATCAACTCCCAATACTTGAAGTCGTTGGCGGCGACGTCGCGCCCCGCGGGATGGTCCCCTGCATAGTAGGGCAGCACCTCGTCCCGGAAATAGAACGTCATCACACTGGAGAGCGCTCGCCCGTCGGGGCCGCGCACGGTCAGAACCTCGCAGTCGGAGCCGAAGACGCTCCTCAGGGTCTCGAAATAGCGCCGCGGCAGTGCGGGGGTGCCATGGCGATGGACGTTATCGGCATACAGCTCGAATATAGCCCCGGAATCCGCGTCGAGTGCGCTCGACAATCCGTGCTTGATGCCCTTGCGCACCATGGCGCGCTGCTTGCGCGGTATGGCGAGCATATTGGCCTCCACATCGGGCAATATTGCCTTGCGGAAGGTGCAGTAAAGATCCTGGGTCGGCCGCTCCGCGTGACGTGCGGCAAGATTGCGAAGCTCGAGATGATCGACCCGCAGGCGTTGCGCGAGTTCCTGCGCCGCGGTATCGAGCGCCGTCCTCGCGCCGGGGGTTTCGGCCGCAACACCGCCATATACTGCGAACGGCAATGAAACCAGCGCATTGCCGAACAAGCGGCTGTTGACATGCGCCAGGGGCAATACGCCCACGATGGCGCCCGCGCTCACGGCGTACAGGAAATACGTCCGGTGGCCGAAAACCCGGCTGATTACGTCCTGCCACCCGGCCCGGTGAAAAAATGTTGCGTCCGGGCATTGCATTACAAACCGGTCCCACCGGGCCGCCGCCGCGTCATCATCCCTTGCCAGGACGTCGATGCGAAGCACCGGTTCGGAAGCGGCGCCGGTGGTGACCGGGGAAAGCTGCATGGGCAAAGGGTGCTGATTCATGACGCAAGGTGACGGTGACATGGCGGGGCACGCTCGCGTGCAGTGCGAGGGCGACAGTTCACGCGCGGTGCCACTCGCCCCAGCGGGATAAAGCAATGATCATGCCCCTCCGGACGCGTTGCGCAAGCCGCCACTCGTGGCGCCGGGATGCGCACCGGTGGCAAGCCATCTCTCGTCGCCGGATCAATCGCCCGGACGGCCGAGAAACACTTCGTCCATGCGTCCCCACGCAAAGTCGCTCAACAGGCGTTTCAGGCGCTGCTGCGTGCGCCCGAGATTGAGATAGTGCCGGAAGCGCGTCTTCGCGCTGATGCCGCGCACCCGCGGCTGGTCAACATCGAGCTCCCAGGGATGAAAGTAAAAAATTGCCGGAGAACGGTCCCGGGCATTGACCTGGCGGAGCAGCCAGCGCGACATCACGTAGGGCATGAGGCGGAAGTAGCCGCCTCCGCCCGCCGGCCAGTTGCGATCGAACAGCCGTACCGTGGTGATAGGCACTTCGATCAGCCCTGCGCGTACCTGATGCGCAAAGCGCGGCGCATCCGGCATGCCGTAGTGATCATGCCGGATGGGATAGACGCTGGAGCTGTACCGATATCCCGCCCGCTCGATGCAATCGAATGCCCACTGATTGGCCGACCCGACCGAAAAACTCGGCGCGCGATACCCCTTCACTTCGCTGCCGGAGAGATCCTCCAGGATGATCTTGGCGAGTTGGATATCGGCAAGAAACAGCTCCTCGCTCTGCTCGGTCGCGCGATGGTGCCCGAAACCGTGGCTGGCGAGCTCGTGGCCGGTGTCCACGATCCGCCGCACCACCTGCGGATAGCGCTCTGCAATCCAGCCGAGGGTAAAGAACGTTGCCCGCAC
>JBDUCE010000192.1:0-5372 GCA_040003635.1 Betaproteobacteria bacterium | reverse complement strand
GTCGGCGAGATCATCGACGGAGAGGTAATGGTCATCAATCTGAAAACAGGTGTCTACTACAGCATCACCGGCGCGGGCGCCCTCGCGTGGCCGATGTTGATCGCCGGCGTGACACCACGCGAGATCGGCGCCGGGCTTGCGCGGCAGTATGGTGTCGACGTCGCCACGGTCGGTCATGACGTCGACGCATTCATCGGCCGACTGGCCGGCGAGGGGATACTCCGCGCACGGCACACCGCCGCCGATGCCTTCGAACCCGTCGCCGAGCCGCCGCCGACGGCATATCCCGGCTTCGGATTCGAGCGTTTCGACGACATGCGGGCGCTGCTCGTTATCGACCCCGTGCACGAGGTCGGAGACTTCGGTTGGCCACCGCGGGTGGCGGACGGCGGCAACGACCGATGAAAGATGCGGCCGACGCGGCGTCGGAGCTATCGCTGCTCGCCGCCACGCTCGATGACGCCGTGCCGCGACTGCCTGCCACGTCACGCCGGTATCGCATCGCGGGAGCCAGCGTCGCGATCCGCGCCGGAAACCGCGCCGCGCTGCTGCTCGAGGCATTCGCCCCGCTTGGAGCGGTCGACGACCGTGCGCCGGCGACGCTCGACATCTTCATTTTCGACGCTGCGACCGATAAGGTCGAGTTACCGGATGTGGCAATCACGCGGTGCCCGTCGAACCATGAAGGCGAACAGCGCGCCGTTGCGGCTCCCGGAATCCGTGCTTTCTTTCAGCCCGAAGCCGGCGTGCTTTCATTGCTGGACGAGCGGCGGCGGCGCGCGTATTGCTGGATGCGCTGCGCCGCCACGCTGCCGTATTACGAGCACGCGGCCCCGTTACGGCACATCCTGCAGTGGTGGATGCTCTCGCGCAACGGTGCGCTGCTGCATAGTGCCGCAGTGGGCGCCTTTGGCGGTGGCGTGCTGATCGCGGGGCCCAGCGGCAGCGGCAAGTCGACCACCGCGCTCGCCTGCCAGGCGGCCGGGCTGGGATTCACCAGCGACGACTACGTGCTCGTGTGCGGTGACGCGCCGCCGACGGTTCACATGGCCTATTCGACCGCGAAAGTCCTCCGCACCAGCCTGAGCGCACACGGCGCGTACCGGGACCACTTTCGCAATCTCGACCGCGACGACGAAAAGCCGATGCTCTTCATGCACGAAGCCGCGCCGGAGCGCGTTCTGCGCTCGTTTCCGCTGCGGGCGCTGGTACTGCCGGTGGTTGCCAAGCGCAGCTCGACGCGCATCGTGCCGGCCACAGCCGCGGAGCTCCTGCGCGCGCTCGCGCCGAGCTCGATCCTGCTGTTCCCCCTCGCCGGCGCGGTCGCGTTTCGCCGGATGGCAGCGCTGTGCCGTGCAGTGCCGTGCCTCCGAGCCGAGCTCTCCGAAGATCCGTGCGACGTAGCAGAAGCTTTTACGCGGCTGCTGCGCGACCGGGCGATTGCCGCGGAACAGGCGGTTGCCTGATGCGCATCAGCGTCGTGCTGCCGGTGTTCAACGGTTCGCCTTATCTGGTCGAGGCGATCGAAAGCATCCTGGCGCAAACGCGACGCGCCGACGAGGTGATCGCCGTCGATGACGGATCGACCGACGATAGCCGCGCGATACTCGAACGCTACTCGAAGGTGCGCGTCGTAGTCCAGGCCAACGCCGGTTGCGCCGCGGCACGCAATACCGGAGCGGCGCTCGCCGGCGGCGACGTGATCGCGTTCGTCGACCAGGATGACATCCAACACCCGGAGCGGTTCTCGCGGCAGGTCGAGACGCTGCAGTCGGACCCGGGGCTCGCCTTTGTCGTCTGCGCACAGCAGAATTTTCTTACGCCGGCAATGACCCGGCCGCCTCCGTGGCTCGATCCGCGCGCGCTGGGGCCGCCACAGCACGGGTTCGGGACGAACACGCTGATGCTGCGCCGCGAAACGCTGGCGCGCGTGGGCCGATTCGACCCCGACAAGGTGCCGCTTGACGATAGCGACTGGCTGGTTCGCGCGCTCGACAGCGGTGAGCGGCATGTTCATATCGACACGGTGCTGGTGTTACGGCGCGTGCATGATGCGAATCTCAGTGCAAGCGGTCACGGGACGCCGCGAGGCGTGCAATTGATGGCCCGCCTGCTGCATGAATCGCTGCAGCGCAGGCGCAGCCGCGACGCCGCAAGATGACACCGATCGATGTCGTCATCCCGGCATTCAACGCCGCGGATTATCTGGGTGAGGCGGTGGCGAGCGTCGTTGCCCAGCAGCGTGCGGCGCGCCGCGTCATCGTCGTCGATGACGGTTCGACCGACGCGACTGCCGGCGTCGCGTCAGGTTTCGACACCGGAATCGAGCTGGTGCAACAGGAGAATCGCGGCTGCGCGGCTGCGCGCAACGCGGGCATCGCGCTGGCGGATGCGGCGCTGATCGCCTTTCTCGACGCCGACGATCGATGGGCCCCCGACAAGCTCGCGCGGCAGGCCGCCGCGCTTGACGCCGATCCCGCGCTCGATTTCGTTCTCTGTCTGGTGCGCGCATTCGCCAGCCCGGAATTGCCGGAAGCGGAGCGGTCGGCGCTCGAGGCGCAGCAGCCGCGGCCCTTCGAAGGGTGGGTCGCCGGGGCGATGCTGATCCGCCGCGCGTCGTTCGACCGCGTCGGAACGTTCGCCACCGATCTTCGCGTCGGAGAGGCAATCGATTGGTTCAGCCGCGCGCGCCGCACCGGCTTGCGCGCGTTGGTTCTTCCCGAAATCCTGCTCGAGCGGCGCCTCCATCGGCATAACACGACGCGGCTCGCAGCCGCCGACAGTCACGGCTACCTCATTGCCGCCAAACGGCATCTCGAGCGCCTGCGCAAGGGTCGCGAAGGCGAGCGTCGATGATCGGTGGCGGCTGGCGGCCGACGCCGGCACAGGAGGACCTGCTCGCGGCCGCCTGCGGCGACGAGGCGCAAACGCGTGCGGCTTGGCAATCATGGCGCGCGCGGCTCGGGACGCGCGATCTGGCGGCGATCGACAACGGCAGCGCTAAGATCCTTCCGCTGCTGATGCCGCGCCTGGCGCTCCTCCCGCCCGACGACCCGATGCTGCCCTTGATCCGCGGTTGTTACCGGCGTGCGGTCTATCACAACCGGATGCTTCGCGCACGGGCGGCACCGCTGCTGGCGCAGTTGGCTACAGCGGGCATTCCGACGATGGTATCGAAAGGAGGCGTACTCGCCAGTGTCTATTACCGCGATCCGGGATTGCGGCCGATGAACGACTTCGACGTTCTGGTACCGCGCGACCGGGCAGTCGAGGCCATTCGCCTGGTGCTTGCCGCCGGCTGGGTCAGCACGCAGCCGATGCCGGAGGCGCTGCCAAACGCGTATCACAGCGCATGCTTCCGGTCGCCGGATCTGCTCGACTTCGATCTGCATTGGCACCTGCTGCCGGAGGCGTGCTTCGCCGGCGCCGAGGATGCGGCGTGGAAGGCCGCCGAGCCACTGTCGATCGACGGCGCGATGACGACTGCGCTGTGCGCGACCGATCTGCTCGTCGTGGTATGCGCGCATGCGGCGCAGTGGTCGCCGGTCTCTCCGGTGCGCTGGGTCGCCGACGCACTGGTAATCATGCGCGAAAGTGCGGCCCGGATCGACTGGTCCAGAGTCGCGACCCTGGCGCAGCGTTGGCATGTCGTTCCGCACCTGCGCGATACGCTGCACTATCTCGAGCATCGCTGGCATGCCGACGTCCCGCGGCATTGGTTGACCAGTCTGGAGCGCTATCCGGTCGGGCGCGTCGATCGCCGGGCCTACGCGCTGCTCGGGCGCATGCCTGGCTCGTTGACGTACCTGACTCGCCCATGGGTTCGCTACCGCCTGCGCACGCGCAACCGGTGGTGGGTCAATGCTCTGCCCGGGTTCATCGACTACCTGAAAATCACGCTGGGCCACACCACTGCCGGCGCCCTGCCCCGGGAAATAGTTCGCCGCTACCGGCGTTGGCGGATCGACCGATCCAGGCGCCAGCGTTGAGCCAGGGAACCTGACAATGCGCTATCGGGTGCTTGGGCAGACCGGGCTGTCGGTCTCGGTCATTGGGCTGGGTTGCAATCACCTTGGTTCGTGGCGGGGCAAGTCGCGCGGCGACATGATGCGGTTGCTGGAGCACGCCGTCGACCGTGGCATCACTTTTTTCGATACCGCCGACGTTTATATGCACGGTGAGAGCGAAGCAATCCTCGGCGAAGTGCTGTCGCAGCGCCGGGACCAGGTAGTGATCGCGACCAAAGCGGGCTTCCGGCGGCCGCTTTCGGGACCGGTGATGGCTCGGGTGCGGCCCTACCTCTGGTCAGCGATGCAGCGGGTGCCCACCCTGCATCGTGCGCTCACCAGGACCCGACGGCTGCTGATGCGCCAGGATTTCTCGATCGAGTATCTGCGGAGCGCGGTGGACGCATCGCTCAAAAGACTCCGGACGGACCGCATCGACCTGCTCCAACTCCACAGCCCGCCGCCGTCCGCGATAGCGCGCGATGGCGCCCTCGAGACGCTGCAGCGCTTGCGATCTGAAGGTAAGCTTCGTTTTTATGGCCTCTCGTTCGGAACGGCTCATGAAGCCCAATTGGGTCCCGACGATGGCGGCGTGTCGACGTTGCAGTTGCCGATCTGCGCCCGGGCACCTGGCGCCGCGGACGGGATCCTCACCCGGGCGCGGCAACGGTGCATTGGAGTCATTGCCAACCAGCCCCTGATGAAAGGCACCATCCTTCTCAACGGAGCGGCCCCCGAAGCGCCGGCTGCGCGCATCAGATCGCTGGCGCAAGGAGCGATGCGCTACGCCACCGATCTCCCGGGTGTCACGGTCGCAATCATGGGCACGACCAGCACCGCGCACCTGGATGAAAATGTCGCCGCGCTCGATTCGCCACCCCTGAGCCATGAGGAGCTCGAGTGGCTGCGTGGTGATCGGCAGCAGTGTGATGGCTGAGCGCTCGTGGGAATACCCGCAATGAGCGGCAAGGTCATGATGATCGGCCTCGACGCCGGCAGCCTCGATTTCATCGAAGCCTCGCTGTCAGCGCTTCCGAACTTGCGACGCGCCATCGAAAGCGGCGTTCGCCGCCGGCTCCGCTCCCGGACCACCGAGCTTCTGCCCGCGGCCGCCTGGCCCACGCTGTACACGGGAACACCGCCCGGCGCTCACGGTTTTTACTATCCCATGCAGTGGGATCCGAACGCGATGCGCCTGCGCCATGTGCGCGACTGGCTCTATTGCGAGCCCTTCTGGTATGAGTTGGAGCGGCGCGGACACCGCGTCGTCGCGCTCGATGTCCCGATGACGTGGCCGTCTCGTCTCCAGCGGGGGGTGGAGGTCACGGACTGGGGAGCGCACGACCATTTGTCCGCGTTGTCTAC
>JBDUCE010000191.1:0-5455 GCA_040003635.1 Betaproteobacteria bacterium | reverse complement strand
AATGGATTCCCGCGTTCGCGGGAATGACCCGTGGGGGAATTGCCCAGTTCGATCGACCGATTGACGCCCCACACCTCTCACGGGAATGACCCGTGGGGGAATTGCCCAGTTCGATCGACGTATTGGCGCCCCACACCTCTCACGCAGTTGCGCAGCAACCCGTTTGGCCGAATTCGGGCAGACCGCGATAATGCGCCCTCCCTGACCCGGTGCGCGAGCCCGGTCGCTCACCCGCCGGGCGCCTTTGTCGCTTCTGCCTTCCGATTCCGTTCTGCGTTACCCGGCCTTTGCGCATTTCTGGCTGGCGCGCGTGGCGACAATGATGGCCTACCAGATGCTCGCGGTTGCCGTCGGCTGGCACATCTACGAGCTCACGAGCAGTCCGCTCGATCTCGGGCTCATCGGCCTGGCGCAGTTCATGCCATCGATTGCGCTGGTGCTGGTCGTTGGTCATGTTGCCGACCGCTACGACCGGCGGCAGATTTCCCGAATCATGATGACGATCGGCATCCTGGCATCGCTGGCACTGGCGATGGGAAGCGCCATGGGGGAGATCACCGAGTTCGCCATCTTCGCCGCTATTTTTGTGATCGGGGCCGCACGCGCATTCCAGAATCCCGCGATGCAGGCGCTGCTGCCGGCACTGATTCCGCAACGCGATCTGTCACGCGCAATCGCCTCCAGCGCGAGCGCCACCCAGACCGCGGTGATCGCGGGCCCGGCGCTGGGCGGAATGCTGTTTGCGTTCGGCCCGCCGACGGTGTACGCCGTCTGTGCGGCGCTCTATGCGGCCGGGGTGGTGCTGATGAGCCGGATGCGCGTCGATCATGCGCCGGGGAAGCGCGCACCGGCAACGCTTGCCTCGCTCTTCAAGGGAATTGCCTACATTCGCGGCCATCCGGTGATGCTGGGTGTCATTTCCCTCGACCTCTTCGCCGTATTTCTTGGTGGTGCGACCGCATTGCTCCCCGTCTACGCACGCGACATCCTGCATATCGGACCGTGGGGGCTCGGCATCCTGCGCTCGGCGACGGCAGTAGGCGCACTGGCGATGGCGCTCTGGCTCGCGCGCCATCCGTTGCAAGGCGGCGTCGGCCGGATGATGTTCACGGCAGTGGCGATCTACGGCGTGGCCACGATTGCGTTCGGCGTCTCGACCGTTTTCGTGCTGTCGTTCGCGGCGCTGTTCGTGATGGGCGCGGCCGACATGGTGAGCGTGGTGATCCGCTCCTCGCTGGTCCAGCTCGGCACCCCGGACGAGATGCGAGGCCGGGTCAATGCGGTCAACACCATGTTCATCGGCGCGTCCAACCAGCTCGGTGAATTCGAGTCCGGCGTGACGGCCGCGTGGTTCGGCACGGTGCCGGCGGTGGTTATCGGCGGCCTGGGAACGCTGGTGGTGGTGGGCCTCTGGACGCGGCTTTTCCCCCGGCTGGCCCGCTACGATCGGCTGGAAACATCCGACCCGCGCTGAGCCCGCGCTTCTGCCGCACAACGAAGTAGATGCCGATCGCAGGACACGTCAACGCCGATCGGGGTTGCGACGTTGCGAGGGGTGGCGGGAACCCGATCGGCCGCCGCTGAGTCTCATCAGCTCTTCCGGGTAAGGGTTGCACGCAGCGGGCGGTCAGACGGCGTGCGGAGCAGCGCCGCCGAAGAGCGGTCGGTCCACCCCCTACCGGTTCTGATTCCCACACTACCGGCTGTGGTTGACGTGCCGCCGTAAATGTCGACTTGGAGGAATGCCATGAAATCCACCGTATGGTCCCTGGCGCTTGCCGCCGTCCTGTCCGGCGCAGCGCTGCCCGCCGTGGCGCAATCCGCGGGGGCGCCGCCGCTGCCCGCACTGAGCGCCGAGCAAATGTCCAACCTCGATCAGGAGCTTTTGCGCTACCGGCACGACGTCGATGACCGGCTCGCGCGCGGAGAGCTTCGTGAGGACGAGGCACAGCGGTTGATCGAATGGCGCCGGTGGCAGTTGGCGCGCCAGATCGCAGGCTTGACGCCGCCCGAGCCGTCGCGGGTGATCGTGCAGCGCGAATACGTCCCATCGCCTTACTACGCCCCGCAACCCTATGCGTGGGGATACGGCCCCTATTACGGGCGACCCTATTACGGCGGGCCGGCCTATTACGGCCCGCGGGTGTCGGTATGTGCCGGCGGATTTGGTCGTCATTCCTTCGGGAGTCTTTGTTTCTGACCCCGGCGACGGCAATGCGAAGGGCACCGTGGCGGTGCCCTTTTTTATGGTTGTTGCGAAGCAGTGGCTTCCCGGTGGAAGCGCCGATGTTCGCCCAATGGTCGGTGGAGTATTTGACTACACGCTCGCGACGCCATTGCTTACGCGCCGTTACGCGAAGTCGCTGTGGCGGGCGTTGCAATGCGCGCTCACGTAGCGTAACCGCGGCTTGCATCGAACCATTGCCATGAAATTCCGGACTAAGAGCGACGCGCCGTCGCGTTTTCGACCGGCACTCCATGCCATCCCTGCTTTCATGACCCGAACCCGCATCGCTCTCGTCGCCCTGCTCGCGCTCATTATCGGCGGCGGCGCCCTGCTCGGCCGCGAAGCAACGCTGCTCTGGGTGGGCGATCGGGTACAGGCGAACGGCAACGTTGCGCTCGAGCATTTGACAGGATCGCTCCTCGGCGGCATCCATGTCGATCGCCTGCACTGGCAAGGCGCCCAGCTCGAAGTCGCGGCGAGCGATGTTACGTTGGCGTGGGCGCCGTGGTGGCTTTTGGCGGGAAAGCTCGCATTCCATCGCGCCGATGCCGCGACGCTCGACATCACGCGCCGGGCGCCGCCCGACGGCCGCTCCGGCGTTCCCGATGAGCTTCACGTCCCGTGGCGCCTGCGCTTCGACAACGCCACGGTCGCCACGCTGCGATACGCGCCCCCTGCCGGGGCCGCCGAAGTCTACAGTGATGTCGGTTTCGCGCTCGATTTCGGCGCTCGCGCGTGGAAGCTGCAGCTGCGTCGGCTGCAGACGCGATGGGGTCGCCTCGAGGGCAAGGGCAGCATTGCCACACAGGCGCCGCACGCCGCGAAGGCCTCACTCTCACTGCTTCCCGAGGGGCACGCCGCATCGGTGCCTCCGGTTGCGATCCAGGCGAGCGCGGATGGCACCATCGACGCTCTCGCCGTTCGCGTAAAAGTCACCGCGCAGACCTCGGTTGCCGAGGCGACGATGCAGGTGTCCCCCATGGCACCGCAACCGGTGCGCGCCATCGATGCCTTCCTGCGCGGGTTCGACCCGCACCACCTCGGCGACGCATTGCCGGCGGCCACCCTCGATGGCCACCTGGCGGCCGCGACCGGGCCGGACGATGTGTTGCGCGGGCACCTCGCCATCGATAATCGCACCCCCGGCCTGCTCAACGACGGGCGGCTGCCGCTCACCTCCCTCCAAGCCGATCTTGGCGCTGCACCAGGACGATGGCGCCTGGATTCCTTGCGCCTGGATTTCGGTGGCGCAGGGGCCCTGGCCGGCAGCGGCTCGATCGGTGCCGACGACGCCACCTTGCAGCTTGCGACCTCCGCACTCGATCTTAGCGGATTACACGCCGCGCTACGCCCGACCCGCCTCGCCGGAACACTCACCACGGACGGCCCGCGCGATGCCCAGCGCGTCCGGCTTACCGCGCACGATGGCGCGATGGCGTTTGCCCTGGATGCAACCGCCAATGGCGAACGCATTGACATCGCCCGGGCACGCGCGAGTGCGGGCGGCGGGAGCGCGGAGGTGAGCGGCACTTTGGCGCTGAATCCCGATCACGCCTTTTCGGGCAAGGTTGCGCTGCGAAATTTCAATCCGGCAGCCTTCGGAAAATATCCGCAGGCGAGCCTCAATGGCGCGCTCTCCGCCAATGGAGCGCTGGCGCCGGTCCTGCAAGTGCGCGCGGAAGGAAGCCTGGCAGCGAGCAGACTCTTTGGGTTGCCCGCCTCCGGCCGCGGCAAATGGATCTCGCGCGGCACGGATGATCCGGCCATCACGCTCGACGTAACGGGTGAGGTCGGCGCCACGAACGTCAAGGCGCGCGGCACCATTACCGACCCCCGTGACCTGCGTGCACTCGATCTCGACCTGGTGCTTTCGGGAAAAAATATGGCCGAGCTTTACACCCTGACCGGCCTCCCCTTTCCCGTCACCGCCGATTACCAGTTGAACGGCCATCTGGACTTTCGCGATCGCACGTGGACGCTGCACCGTTTCAAGGGGCAAGTCGGCCGCAGCGATCTCGCCGGCGACTTCAGTGTCGACCTGCGCCGCGAGCGCCCCTTCATGAAGGGGAACCTCGTTTCCGAACGTCTCGACCTGCGCGATCTTGGCGGATTCATCGGCGCGGGCGGCGCGCCGGCCAATGGCGCGCCCGATCGTGTGCTTGCGCAAAACAACTATCAGATCGATCGCCTCAACGCAGCCGACGCTGACATCCAGTTCACGGGCCGCACCATCCGCAACGAATCGTTGCCGCTGCACCGCATGAGCGCGCATCTGGTGCTGGATCACGGTCAGGTAACGCTGCGCCCACTCGATTTCAACGCAGCCGGGGGCGAGCTCTCGGCGCGCATCACGATGGATGCCCGGCGCGCGCCGATTCGCACGGTGGCCGATGTCCAGGCGCGCGGCTTGCAGCTCAACCGCATTGCCCCGGGCGTAAAAGCCGCGACCGAGAGTGCCGGCACGGTCGATGCCCGCACCCGTCTCGCCATGGAAGGTAGTTCGGTGGCGGCCATGCTGGGGTCGGCCGACGGCAACCTGGTGCTGGCGATGAATGGCGGTTCGATGAGTGACCTCGTGCTTCGCCTCGCCAATCTCGACATCGCCAATTCGCTCATTGCGCTCGCACGCGGCAATCGCACCGTTCCGATCCGCTGCCTGGTGGCCGACTTTACCGCCAAGGACGGCGTCCTGTATCCGCGGACAATGGTGCTCGATACCGAGCACACGGTGATCCACGGCGAAGGTCATATCAATTTACGCACCGAGTCGCTGGCGCTGCGCCTCGTCGCCGAGCCGAAGGATGGCAGCCTGTTCGCCTTGCGTGGCCCGATCCGCGTCGACGGCACCCTGGGCAAGCCGGGATTGCATCCCGAGTTGTCCGGCCTGGCGGCGCGCAGTGGCGCGGCCATCGCCCTCGGCATCGTCGCCACGCCATTGGCCGCCGTGCTTCCTTTCCTGCAAAAGGGCAAGCAGCAAGACATCGATTGCGAGCCGCTCATCCTCGATGCCAGCCGATTCATCCGCAACGGGGAGCCGTCGCGTCCGGTGGAGACGGCAGCCGCAGCCGCGAATGCGCCGGCCGTCGATCAGAAACCGTAGCCGACCCCGGCGAGGAACATCGGTGGTGTCGCGGTGGTAATCGGCCAGCACGCGATTCCAGGATGCGCGAATGTGCCAATGCGGGCGTGAAGCTGTAGCGCGCCGAAAAGGTGATCAGCCCCGTTCGC
>JBDUCE010000190.1:0-5461 GCA_040003635.1 Betaproteobacteria bacterium | reverse complement strand
GCAAGGCGGCCGGCCCCGACAAGGCGGTCACCGACGCCCCTGGCACGACCCCGCACATGCAGCAGGCACCGTACTCCCCGAACGATTATGCGACCGTCACGCTCGCCGATTCCGCCGCCACGATCTTTTGCACCAAGCCCGACTTCCCTGCCAACACCGGCAAGGAGTTCATCGAGCATCTGAAGATGAATCCTGGCAAATTCACCTACGGTAATGACGGGGTGGGCGGAACGCTGCACCTGGCGGCCGAGCGGATCTTCTCCAAGGTGGGCGTGAAAGCGCGGCCCGTCCCCTTCGGCGGGGCCGGTGAAACACTCAAGAGCTTTCTGGGCGGCCACATCGACATCTACGCCGGATCGATCACCCCGATCTTGCCCTACATCAAGGATGGACAGGCCAAGTGCCTGCTGGTCACCACTGCAAAGCGCGTCCCCTCGGTCCCGCAGGCGGGGAGCCTTACCGATATTGGCGTGCCGGAGACGCAGACAATTTTGTGGCACGGGTTGATCGCACCCAAGGGCATCCCGCCCGAGCGCATGGCTATCCTGGAGAATGCGTTTCGCGAAGCCGCGCGCAGCGAGAAGTTCAGACAGTACATGGAGTCGCGCGGCATCGAAGTCGAGGCGAGCAGCGCCGCCGAATTTCGCAAGCTGATCGACACCGAGTACGTCGCAATGGGCGAAGTGATGCGCAGCCTCGGCCTCGCCAAGCAGTGAGTATTCAGTGACCTGGTCCGGTCGCTTCGCGGTCTCGATGCGCCGTGGCGAGACCGCAACGGCTGCGGTGTTGTTGCTGTTTGCCTGCGCCATCCTGTGGGGGGCCGCGCTGATGCCCTCGGGTACGGTCGGTGCACCCGGTCCTGGATTTTTCCCACGTGCACTCGGCGCGCTCCTCGCGTTGGTCAGTGTGGCTTTGCTCGTTCGGGCGCATCGCCTCGACGGCGCCGCGGACGAAGTAGTCGCACTCGGCCACCCGCACATCGCGCTGACTCTGGTTACGCTGGTCGGCCTTGCGCTCGTGTTCGAATATGCCGGCTATGTGCCGAGCGCCACGCTGTTCATGCTCGTGCTGCTGCGCGCGTTTTCGACGCTGGGATGGACGCGCTCGATGCTCGCCGCCATGGCAACTGCATTCGTGTCGTACTATCTTTTCGTCCATTTGCTGAGCGTAATGTTGCCAGCAGGCCTCCTGCAGTTCTACTAGGCAGAGCACCGGATGCTCGAGTTTCTTGCAAACGGCTTTGCCATCGCGCTCACTCCGCACAATCTGCTCTATTGCTTCATCGGCTGCCTGTGGGGCACGATCGTCGGAGTGCTTCCCGGCCTGGGGCCACTCGCCGGACTGACGCTGCTTCTTCCGCTGACCTTCAAGCTGGATCCGACGAGCGCGCTGATCATGCTCTCCGGCATCTTTTATGGGGCGATGTACGGAGGTTCCACCACTTCGATTCTGCTCCGAATCCCGGGCGAAGCGGCTTCGGTCGTCACCTGCATAGACGGCTACGAAATGGCCAAACAGGGGCGTGCAGGCCCAGCCCTGGTCGTTGCCGGCGTTGGCAGCTTCATCGGGGGTACCGTCAGCGTCGTCGGCTTGATGCTCTTTGCACCCTCGTTGGCCAAAGTGATGCTGCAAGTGGGTCCTGCGGCTGAATTCGCGCTGATGGTGCTTGCGCTCATCGTCATGAGCTTCGTCAGCAGCGGCCCGCCGCTCAAGACCCTGGCGATGATTCTTCTGGGGCTCATCATCGCCACCGTTGGGCTCGACCCTGTAACCGCCTACCCCCGCTTCACCCTGGGGTCGATCCAGTATGCGGAGGGCATCAGCTTCGTCGCGATGGCGCTGGGTCTTTTCGGGGTGAGCGAAATCCTGCTCAACATGGAGGATATCGTCAGCGTCAAGCCGATCAAGCCGACGCTGAAGAGCCTCGTCCCGCGCTGGACGGATATGCGCGATTCGGCGCCCGCGATCGGGCGCGGCACGCTGATCGGCTTTTTGTTCGGCTTCATTCCTGGGATCTCGCACGTCATCTCGACGTTCGTTTCGTATGCGGTGGAGAAGCGGTTTTCGAAACACCCGGAGCAGTTCGGGCACGGCGCAATCGCGGGTGTCGCGGGCCCGGAGACCGCCCACAATGCGACCACGGGCAGCGCCATGGTGCCATTGCTGGTGCTGGGGATCCCGGCGATACCGGCGACCGCCATCCTCCTGTCCGCCATGATGATCCACGGCATCCAACCCGGGCCCCAGCTCGTCTCCGAGCATCCCGAGGTCTTCTGGGGACTCATCGCCAGTATGTACGTCGGCAACGCGATGCTGCTCGTCCTCAACCTGCCGCTGGTGGGATTGTTCGTGAATCTGCTGCGCATTCCCTATGCTTACCTGGCCCCGGGCGTGCTGCTGATCTGCGTGATCGGGATCTACAGCGTCGGTGCCAATGCCAACGAGATCCTGATCATGGCGGTGTTCGGCTTGCTTGGCTATGTGCTGCGCAAGTTCAAGTTCGACATCGCCCCGCTTCTCCTTGCCGTCGTGCTTGGCGATCGCATCGAGATATCGCTGCGCCGGGCACTCATCATCAGCGAAGGCGACTACTGGGCGCTCCTGCAGGGCGCCGCCTCCAGAGTCATCGTCGGCGCTGCGCTGCTGCTCATCGTGTTGCAGGGCATCGCATGGATGCTCGGCTTTCGCAAGAAAATGCTGGCCGCGGCTGCCAACGAAGAACCGCCACCCGCCTCTTGAAGATCGGCCCGCCAACAACAGGAGTCTTCGAATGCATTTTCTGGACGAACGTATCACCCGCACGCCAGGTCGGGAGCTCCGCGAGCTCCTGCAATCCGGCCAGCTCATTCTTGGCGGCGGTGCGCACGATGCCCTTACCGCCCGCCTGGTCGAGGAGACCGGTTACCCCCTCTGCGTGGTCACCGGCGCAGGCGTTTCGATGTGCCGCGGCTATCCCGACGTTGGATTCGTGACGCTCGAGGAGATGGTCGCCAATGCCCGCTACATCGCGGAGGCGGTGCGAATTCCGGTGATCGTCGACGCCGACAACGGCTATGGCAACGCGCTCAATGTCATGCGCACGGTGCGCGAATTCGAACGCGCGGGTGTGGCCGGTATCCACGTCGAAGATCAGGATTGGCCAAAGCGTTGCGGCCACATGGCTGGAAAACGGCTGGTCCCGATGGCGGAGATGGTGCAGAAGATTCACGCCGCGCTCGATGCACGCCGCGACGAGAGCTTTGTCATCATCGCGCGCTGCGACGCCTTGATGGTGGAAGGATTGGAAAAAACGCTGGAGCGGGGCGAGGCCTATGTCGAGGCCGGAGCGGACATGCTGTTTTTCGAGATGCGCGAGTCGCTGGACGAGATCAAGGCCATGGCCAATCGCTTTCGGGGCCGGATCCCCCTGCACTTCAACCACTCTCCGAGCGGCATGGTGCCGCGGCTGCATGTGGATGAGATCCATGCCATGGGCTTTAGCACCGCATGCTTCTACGTTCATGCGCTCATGGCTGCCTGCAAGACCATGAAAGAGGTGCTGACCGAGATTCGGCAGAGCGGCAACTCGCTCTCGGTGTGGGACCGGATGGTGCCCTTCGAGGCGTTCTGGGAGATCTGCCGCCTGCCCGAGATACGCGACCTGGAGAAGAAATATGGCGTGTGACCCGGTGCGGCTCGAGCTCGTGAAGAACGGCATCGGGTCGGTCGTCGACGAGATGGTACTTACGGTCGTGCGCATCGCCTATTCGTCGATCATGAAGGACACGATGGACATGTCGAGCGCGTTCTGCGACCGCCACGGGCGGATGATAGCGCAAGGCTTGAGCCTCCCGCTGCACCTCGGCTCGATTCCGGATGCCATGGATGCGGTGCGCGCCGAGTTCGGGGACACTCTCGCACCCGGCGATGTGGTGATCCTGAATGATCCCTACCAGGGAGGGATGCATCTGCCCGACATCTTCATGTTCAAACCGGTGTTCGTCGACACCCACCTGCTGGGCTACGCCGTTCTCGTGGCGCACCACAACGACATGGGAGGACGCGTCCCCGGCTCGAGCGCGGCCGATTCGACGGAGGTGTTCCAGGAAGGCCTGCAGATACCCGTGCTGAAGCTGTACGACCGCGGCGCGCGCAACGAGACGTTGTTCCGCATGATCGCGCGCAATGTTCGCGTGCCGGACACCATCCTCGGCGACCTGCACGCGCAGCAGGCGGCGCGCCGCATCGCCGAGCGCGGCATGAGCGCTCTGGCGGCACGCTATGGCGTGGCCGAGCTCGAAGGCTACTTCGACGAATTGCTGGACTACTCGGAACGCGAGGCGCGTCGCACCATCGCTGCCATTCCCGACGGCAGCTACAGCTACACCGATCACCTCGACGACGACGGCGTGCATCCGGATCAGCCGGTGCGGGTGCACGTGACGTTGCGCGTGAAGGGTGACGAGCTCACCGCCGATCTTGCCGGCTCTTCACCCCAGGTCAGCGGTGCGATCAATTCCACGTTGTCCTTCGCCAAGTCGGCGGTTTACTTTGCCATCCGTGCCATCATGGATTCGGATGCTCCGAACAACGCCGGCTTCATCCGGCCTATCCGTGTCATCGCGCCGGAGCGGTCGCTGTTCAATCCGGATCGGCCGGCTGCAGTCGCGGCGCGCGGCGTCAGCGGATTTCGCCTCATCGACGCGGTGTTCGGGGCACTGGCGCAGGCGGTTCCGGACAAGCCCCGCGCTGCGGGAGAGGGTGGAACCAGCAGCTACAGCATCGGCTCGTTCGATCCTTCCGGGCGGTTCATCCTTTTTCGCGAGGCCTTGATGGGGGCGTGGGGAGGCGGCTGCCGGCGGGAGGGGATCGACGGCGTCGCCAACCCGGCCGCCAATATCGGCAACGCACCGATCGAGATGATCGAGAACCAGGCCCCGATCCGGGTCGAGAAGTACGAGCTCGTCGCCGACCGCGGCGGCGCCGGCTGTTGGCGTGGCGGAATGTCGGTCGAGCGCCAACTGCGTTTCCTGGGCGAGCGCGCGACGTTCCAGCTCCGCTCGGACCGTCGCCTCCACCCTCCTTATGGCCTTTTCGGTGGCAGGCCGGGCGCGCCCTCCAACACCGTGCTCGAAGGTAAGGACGGCTGGGAACAGCTTCCGACCAAATTTACCCGAGGTCTCCTTGGCGGACAGGCGTTCCGGCATATCACCGCCGGTGGCGGCGGGTATGGCGATCCACTCGAACGCGATCCCACCGCGGTATTGCGCGACGTGCGCAATGGCAAGGTTTCCGTCGGAGCTGCCGCGACCGAATACGGGGTGCGCGTAGCGTCCTCGCCGTGGCGCATCGAGGAAGCGGCGACCACACAACTGCGCGCGCAGCTGCGGGCGCAGCGAAAGCCAATGCCCGCGGGCGTGCCCGTTCGATGAGCGGCCTGCGGGTGGGCGTGGATATCGGTGGCACGTTCACCGATCTTGTC
>JBDUCE010000189.1:0-5464 GCA_040003635.1 Betaproteobacteria bacterium | reverse complement strand
CGGCGACCGAGAGCGCTGACAGGATGACTTGCCCCCGGGCGCTGACCTTCCAGACATACCGGTAGAGATCCTTGACCATCGTCGCATTGCCACCACGGTTGGTGTTCGTCACTTCTTCTCCATCTCGTGGCCTGCAATACGCGTTGGTTCCCGAGTTGCGATTGACCCCGTTAAACCATGGGAGCGGCCGGACCCTTCTGGAGCTCGCGCTCGACCAGCTTCGAGAGGTCGCTTAATAACCGGAGCTGGCCTTCGTCGAGATTCCTGGCGCGGCGGTCGATTATGCACAGCGTGCCGACCGGGCTTCCGGCTCCCAGTGACAGTGGCGCTCCCGCATAGAATCGTATGCGCGGCTCGGCTGTCACCAGTGGATTGTCGGCGAACCGGTCATCCACCAGCGCATCGGGTACTTGCATCACGTCATTACCCACAATGACATGAGCACAGAAGGCCTGGTCGCGATCCGTCTCGCGAATTTCCAGACCCTTGTGCGACTTGAACCACTGCCGATCCCGGTCGACCAGACTCACCAGGGCGATGGGAACGTCGAACAACGCCGCCGCGATACGCGTCAAGCGGTCGAACCGCTCCTCTGCCTCGGTATCCAACACGCCACTCCGTTGAAGTGTACGAAGGCGCTGTTCTTCGTCTGCCGGTATGGCGGCGTTTCGCCAGCGGCAAGCTTCACGCAGCACCCAGGCGCGTATGCGCGTTCTGGCGTATTCCTCGGAGAATGGCCAGATCAGCCAGTCGGAAATGCCCGCCTCGGCCTCCGCTTGCTGCTCGACCACGCTTTCCATGGTTCTTATCAGCACGATCGGCAGCTCTTTATCGATGGCAGCAGGATCACCACGCAAAGCACGGCAAAGTTGGAGAGCGTCACAATCCTGCAACCCGTGCTGCAGCAAGACCAGGGAAAAGCGCTCGGACCGAAACATCGAAGGAATCGCGTTTGCATCCGGGACGCGCACCAGCCGCAGACCGTCGCCCGCAACCGCGTCGCCAAGAATCCGGGCTATCCGCGGATCGGCAATGGCCATGAGCACACTACCCGCCGAGCGGGCCACTGCCGGATCCCTCCGCGCCGTCTCTTCCCGTGATTCGACCAAGGTCCCGGCGACCGAATTCCGGTGGAGCTCGAGAACCTGTCCCTCGGCCGCTGCGAAAACTTCGGTCGTGCCGCACGCCTGCGCGACGAGATCCCGGGCGCCGGCCACGAGCCGGTCGACGGCCTCATCGTTGCGCATCGGATCGTGGTGGAACAATGCCAGACGCCGGACCCCTACCGAAACCGCGGTTTCCACGGCGTATTCCACCGTGCTGTGACCCCACCCTCTCTTCGCCGGGAATTCGGAGGCCGTGTATTGCGCATCATGGATGACGAGGTCGGCATCGGCCAGAAACCGCGCGTGCCGTGCGTCCTGGCCCGCAAGGCGCGCGCCGGTCCCGGCCACGCAGGCCGACGAGTAGGGCTCGTGGTCCGTGGCGTAGACCACGGTGACACCGTCGGCCTCCAGCCGGTACCCAAGCGTCAGCGCCGGATGATTCAGGTATTGGGTGGTGACGTGGATATCGCCGATCTGCAGCACTCCCTCGACCAGATCATGGAAATGCAGCGTGGCATCCAAATCCTTGAGGGCGACCGGAAAATAGGTTGACTGCATCTGCCCGGACAACGACTCGCGGAGTGAAAAGCCGACGCCGCGTGGACCATAAATGTGCCACTCGTTGCCGGACTTGAAGAGCGGAGCAAAAAAGGGGAAGCCTTGGATGTGATCCCAATGGGTGTGGCCAATCAGGACGTGACCGTGAAGCGGTGAGATTCCTCCCGCGACCAACGCTTGGCCGAGGCCTTGAGCTCCCGTGCCGCAATCAAGCACCACCAGCGTTCCGCTCGACGATCGCAGCTCGACGCATGATGTATTGCCGCCATAGCGCACCGTGCCCAGACCGGGCTTGGCGATGGAGCCGCGAGTTCCCCAAAAGCGAACTAGCATGAAGCGCGCTTTCTCTTTGGCATGACGGGATGAGTTTATACCGGTCGCCTTGCGAGCCGCAAAGCACCCCGATTTGCCGTTTCAGCGGTGTCGCAGTAGGATTCGCGCGCGATCCTGCTTCAGCTTGCCTGTACCGGAAAAGCGTCCGTGCGGAACGCCTGTCCCGGGAAAAAAACGGGCGGGCAGCCGATGAATCGAAAGGGAGAGCCATGTACCAGCAAAGTTATGACCCATTGGGGAATGCGTTTCTATCGACACTGGTCGCTGCGATCCCGATTCTCGTTCTGTTGTACTTCATCGCCCTGCACCGTCACCGCGATTCGCAGGGCAACCTGTACCTCGGTATCGCCGCGCCCTATGCGGCGTTCTTCGGCGTCATCGCCGCTTTCCTGGTGTCCTGCCTGGTCTTCAAGATGCCGGTCACCTCGGCGGTGTCGGCCTTTGCGCTCGGCTCGCTGTCGGGTTTCCTGGGAATCATCTGGATCGTGCTCGCCGCGATGTTCCTGTACACGATGAGCGTGGTTTCCGGCAAGTTCGAGATCGTGAAGGAGTCCATCGTTCACATCTCGTTCGACCGGCGGCTGCAATGCGTGCTGATCGCGTTTTCGTTCGGGGCGATCATCGAAGGAACCTCGGGCTTCGGAACGCCGGTGGCCATTGCCGGGGCGGTGATGGTGGGCCTGGGGTTCAAGCCCTTTCAGTCCGCAGTCCTTAATCTCCTGGCCAATACCGCGCCGGTGGCCTGGGGCGCCATCGGCACGCCCATCGTGACGCTGGCCGCAGTCAGCGGTCTGGACCAGGTCACGCTGTCCGCCATGGCAGGGCGCCAGTTGCCCTTCGTCTCGATTCTGGTGCCGTTCTGGCTGGTCGCCACGTTCGTGAAGATGGAAGGCGGAACGTGGAAGGAAGTGTTCGAGGTGTGGCCGGCGGCGCTATGCGCGGGTGCATCGTTTGCAGTGATGCAGTTCTTCGCCTCGGGAACCAACGAATTTCACTTGATGACCGACGTGGTATCGGGTGTCTTCTCGGTCGTCTGCACCGCGCTATTCCTGCGCTTTGTCTGGCATCCGAAAACTCGGTTCCTGCTCAGATCAGATCGCGAGGCGTTGGCGAAAGCCGGCAAGAGCACCGCAACGGCGACCACCGACAGCACCGAGTGGAAGTACTCCTACACCACCCGGGAAACGGTGTATGCGTGGTTGCCATGGGTCATACTGATCCTTTGCTGTGCCCTCTGGGGTATCCCGGAATTCAAGAAGTTTCTGAACAACTTTTTTTCCGGCATCACGTTTGCCACGACGCTCCTCGGCTCGCCTTTCGCGGGCACGCTCTCGCTGCCGGTTTGGGACATGCCGTCATTGCACAACCTGGTGCAACGGATGCCGCCGGTGGCCCCGATCAATGCCAAACCGGAGGCCGCGAGGTTCACCATCAACTGGCTGTCGGCCGCCGGGACCGGCGTGTTCGTCGCGGCAATTCTGTCCGGGCTGGTTCTCAAACTGAGCGCGGCACAATGGAAAGAGGCCTTCGGCCAGACCCTTCACCGCATGAAGATTCCGGTGCTGGTGATCGGTCAGGTGCTCGGACTCGGCTTCCTCACGCGATACGCAGGCACGGATGCGGTCCTCGGCCTCGCGTTCACCGGAGCCGGCTTCATGTACCCCTTCTTCGCCGCGTATCTGGGCTGGCTCGGTGTCTTCCTTACGGGTTCGGACACGGCCTCCAACGCCCTGTTCGGCAGCCTGCAGCGAATCACCGCCCAGCAGCTCAACTTGAATCCGATCCTGATCGTGGCCACGAATTCGACGGGCGGCGTGATGGGCAAAATGATCGACGCGCAGTCCATCATGGTGGCGTGTGCGGCGTGCTACGACGATCCGAAGGAACGCTCGCATGCGCTGGGGCCCATCTTCCGCACCGTGTTCTGGCACTCGATCGCCGGTGCTTCGGTGATCGGCGTGATCGCTCTTCTGCAGGCGTATGTCTTCCCCGGGATGATTCCGATACCGCCGATCGGCAAATGAGGCGCGACGCAGGTTCACCCAGGGTCCGTTGCTAAATAATTCCATTGCGCAGGCAGGGGGACAAGCGTGGGAGGTGATCATGCCAGGACATTCACGTCGTTGCGCATGAAAATGGCAGTCGCCTTCGCGATCTGCACCACGGCGTCGATCGCGCACGGCCAGATCTACAGGTGCGCGGACGGCACCGGCAAGACAACCTACTCGGATGCGCCATGCAATTCCGGCAGCAAGCCGCTCAAGTTGCCGAATGACGCAAAGGCAAACGCAACGTCGCCGAGCGTGTGCGCCCAATTGCTCGACGAGACCCGCAGGCTCGCCGCAGAAGCCGACCGAGAAGCCAAACGGGGGCGCAGGGAAAGCGTTCATAACGCGAAGCGCAGGCAAGCGTTGACCAGGCAGTACGAGGCACGTTGTGTCGGAATGACGCGTTACGAGCCGAAGGCAAAGTAAGGTCGAGTCAGCCCTCGGGGGCGCGTGCGAGTGCGTGGATCATCCACTTGCCGCCCACACACTCATTCCGTTCGCTCGTTGCATTCGGGCCGCCCGGTCGCAGCAAACAGCGTGTAATGGAAGCGCTGGCACGATGAGACCACTCTCCGACGGCACCCACCAAAAAGGATCCGGACGCCTGCCGGCATGGTCGCCTGCGTGACATTGCGACCCATCGTACGGCCGGGTCCAGTGAAAATTCCCCGCTAGAGTGCGATGTTCGGATGGTCTATGATTGTGCGGGTTGGATGTACACCAGCGTGAAGCACTTGGCTTCGCGGGGCCGCCGGTCTACGCAAGGCGGACTCAGACAGTGTTCGAGGAGGTGGCCGCATGGGCGAGAACGAGCAGATCATCGAGGTCCTCAAGTCGTCGACTCCCTTCAACACCCTGCCCGAACCGCTATTGGCGACGATCGCCGCATTCGGTCGACGGGTGCACTATCGAGCGGGCGAGACGATCTACGAATCCGGCTCCGCTGCCGAGGACATCTTTCTGATCCTGCGCGGCGAGGTGAATCACTCGTTCGACCCGGAGGTCGCCGTGGCTCGGGAGCTTACGAAGACCGTGGGACCGGGCGCCGTATTCGGCTGGGCCGCGCTGCTCAAAGAGCCGGTTAACCCCGAGCCTCGCCAGCGACTCGCCAAGACGCTGAGCCTTAGCGACTCGGACATCCTGATAATCGACGCGCAACAGCTCATTGCGGCTCTTGCCTCGATTCCTGGAGCGAAGGAGAACTTCATGAACAGGATTGCGAGTATTGTGCGTCACCTTTACGGCTTCGCAGGATTCGTCAAGGTGGGCGATAAATTCTTACCCGCTTACATTCCGACCTCCGATACTTCGGTTCCGCATCAATACGACACGTTTGCGTTCTAGGATTTCGTCCTTCCGAATCACTCCGTCATTGGGCGGACAGGTAACTGGGAGGGGTCGGGCATTGGTTAGGCCGCC
>JBDUCE010000188.1:0-5480 GCA_040003635.1 Betaproteobacteria bacterium | reverse complement strand
CATCGGTGCGCTGCTGCGGTAGGGATTGATATCCACGCCGCCGCGCCGGGTGAAGCGGGCATGTACGGTGAGTGCTGCGGGCCGGCAACGCCGCTGCAGGTCGATGAAGATGCGCTCGACGCAATGTTCGTGAAACCCCGGATGACGCCGGAACGAGACGAGATAGCGCAACAGCCCGGCGCGGTCGATGGACGGCCCGCGATAGCCGATCTGCACACTCGCGTAATCCGGCTGTCCGGTCACCGGGCACACCGAGCGGAAGAGACGCGAGAAGAGCGTTTCGCTCACTTCGTGCCCCGTGGCGATCAACGCGTCGGGCGCCGGCACATAGTCTTCGATCGCCAACGGCAACGCATCGAGGCACTCACCGGCGGGCTCGGCGTGCGGCAGTGCGGCGAACGAGGCCGGCGTGGCCAGGGCAACATCGACGACCGCGCCGGTCGCGCGGGTCAGGTCGCGCGCCATCGCTGCCTGTACCGCATCCGGCGACGTGAAGCGGGTCTGGTTGAACGCGGTAAGATAGAGCTTGACTGATTTCGATTCGACGATCGCCGGCGAGGCGGCGGGCACGCGCAGGGTTGCAATCGCGACTTCCGGCTTGCCGTCGAGGTCGAGCCACGAGAGCTCGTAGGCGGTCCAGACATCTTCGCCGAAGAATGGGGGCACACCCACGACATCGAGCTCTGCACGCAGGGGTGCGCGATCCACTGCAAAAAGAAGCGCTGCATCGTAGGTGTCGCCGTACGTCGTGGCGCGGCCCAGCGGGGAGGCGGTGAGGTCAGTCATGACGCGCCGGTGCAGGTTTTGCGATGCCTGTTGGTGCGATCACGCGCAACACGCGGGGGATGCAGGCCGGCCGTTTCGTCACGCCACCCGGCGGATACCGGCGCCCAGCGCCGAGAGCTTTTGCTCGATGTGCGCGTAGCCGCGGTCGAGATGATAGATGCGGTCGATCACGGTTTCCCCTTCGGCAACGAGTCCGGCGATCACGAGACATGCCGACGCACGCAGGTCGGTCGCCATGACGTTGGCGCCCGTGAGCTTGGAGACGCCGCGCACGCGCGCGGTGTTGCCATCGACCTCGATGTCGGCACCGAGCCGCCGCAGCTCCTGGACATGCATCATCCGGTTCTCGAAGATCGTTTCGGTGATCTCGGTGATGCCCTCGGCCCGCGCTGCCAGCGCCATCATCTGCGCTTGCATATCCGTGGGAAACCCCGGGTAGGGTGCGGTCACGAGATGCGTCGCCCGCATCGCCGTCCGGCCGCCGATATGAATATGATCCTCACCACACGTGATCTGCGCCCCCGCCTCGCGCAGCGCAGTGATCACCGCCTGCAGCGTGCCGGCCTGGGTGCCGGTGAGCGTGACATCCCCCGCAGTGGCGGCAACGGCGGCCAGGAAAGTCCCCGTCTCGATGCGGTCGGCCATGATCGCGTAGGACGCCGCGTGCAGTGCCGGGACCCCTTCGATCGTGATGCGCGGCGTGCCGGCACCCGCAATGCGCGCACCCATGGCGACGAGGCAGTGCGCCAGATCCACCACCTCGGGCTCCTGCGCGGCGTTCTCGAGCACCGTCGTTCCGCGGGCAAGGGTCGCGGCCATCAGCAGGTTCTCGGTGCCGGTCACCGTGACCATGTCGAAGCGCACCGTCGTCCCGGTGAGGCGAGTTGCCCGCGCATTGATGTAGCCGTGCTCGACGTCGATCGTCGCGCCCATCGCCTGCAACCCGCGCACGTGCTGGTCCACGGGGCGCAACCCGATCGCGCAACCGCCCGGCAGCGAGACGCGCGCCTCCCCGCAGCGGGCCAGCAGCGGCCCGAGGGCGAGGATGGAGGCGCGCATCGTCTTGACGAGCTCATAAGGCGCGAGCGGCCAGTCGATGCGTCCGGCGTCGAGCGCCACCGTTCCCGGGGCGTCGGCGCCGACCTGCACGCCCATCTGGCGCAGCAGCGTTTGCATCGTGCGCACGTCGTTCAACTGCGGCACGTTGGACAGAACCAGCGGCTCCGTCGTCAGCAGGCTCGCGCACAGGATCGGCAGCGCGGCGTTCTTGGCTCCTGACACGCGCACCTCGCCGCGCAGCCGGCGCCCGCCCTCGATCAGCAGCTTGTCCATGAGCGCGGCGGGTCTTTCGCTACTTTCCCTCGCGCCATTGCGCCGGTGTGAGCGTGGTCATCGACAGTGCATGGATTTCCTCGCGCATGCGCTCACCCAGCGCCGCATACACGAGTTGATGCTGGCGCACCTTGTTTAATCCCTCGAATGCCGCACTCACGATCACCGCCTGGAAATGTTGTCCGTCGCCGCGCACTTCGATGTGCTCGCAGGCGATGTCCGCGACGATGGACTGCTCGATCGAATCGGTGGTGACCATGGTGAAAGGACAAGTAAGAGGATGCAAAACGACTGGAACCCGGCGCTCAGGCCCGAAGCTTCCACCCGCCTCGCAACAGGCCCAAGGCGATGAGTGCGAGAGAGACGGCACACAGCGAAACGATGCCGAGACTCGTTGACGGCGCCACATCGGAGAGGCCGAAAAAGCCGTAGCGGAACCCGTCGATCATATAGAAGAACGGGTTGAAATGCGACAGCTGCTGCCAGAACCGCGGCAGCGAATGGATGGAGTAGAAAACGCCCGACAGAAAAGTGAGGGGCACGATGAAAAAATTCTGGAACGTCGCAAGCTGATCGAACTTGTCCGCCCAGATGCCGGCGATGAGGCCCAGCGTGCCGAGGATGGCGCTGCCGAGGAGCGCAAAGCCCAGCGCCCAAAGCGGATGCGGCAGGTAGAGGAGCGACGGCACGAAAAAGAGCGTCACCGCCAGGACGCCGAGCCCGACCGCGATGCCGCGGATCATCGCGCCCATCACGTAGGCGATGAAAAGGTCGGCGGGTGATAGCGGCGTCAGCAGCACGAAAATGAGGTTGCCCGTGATCTTGGACTGGATCAGCGACGATGAGCTGTTGGCAAAGCTGTTCTGCAGCACCGACATCATGACGAGGCCGGGAACCAGGAAGGCGCCGTAAGGCACTTTGCCGTCGTAAACCGAGACGTGGGACTCGAGCACGTGCGAAAAAATGAGGAGGTACAGGAGCGCGGTCAGCACTGGCGCAAGAATCGTCTGGAACGCCACTTTCCAGAAGCGAAGCAGCTCCTTGTGCAACAGCGTTGGCCAGCCGGCGCCGAAGCTCGTCATGCCGGCACTGCGGTGGCCGACGCCCGCGCTCCGCTCATGATGCGCAGGAACACCTGCTCGAGATCGGCTTCCTGCAGCGCGAGCTCGGTGATGGCAATCCTTTCGGTTCGCAGGGCGGCCAGCAAGGCCTCGAGATCGGCGTAATCGTCGAGCCGGAGGAGGTATACGCCGCCCTCCGCGCGCAGGACGCGCGCTTGCCATGTCGCCGGCAGGCGCTCGGCGACCAGCCGTACCGTCAGCCCCGCAAACTGCGACAGGAGGTTACGCGTGGTATCGAGGGCGACCACCCGGCCCGCGCTCAACATGGCGATCCGGCCGCAGAGCGCCTCGGCTTCTTCGAGATAATGGGTCGTGAGGATGATGGTGTGGCCGTCCCGGTTGAGCTTGCGGATGAACCCCCACAGGCTCTGCCGCAACTCGACGTCCACCCCTGCCGTGGGCTCGTCGAGCACGATCACCGGCGGCTTGTGCACCAGCGCCTGGCCCACCAGCACCCTTCGTTTCATGCCGCCGGAAAGCGAGCGCATATTGGCGTCCGCCTTCGAGGTGAGATCGAGATGCGCAAGGATCTCGTCGATCCAGTCGTCCACGCGGCGCAAGCCGAAATATCCGGCCTGGATACGCAGTGTTTCGCGCACGCTGAAGAAGGGATCGAACACCAGCTCCTGCGGCACCACGCCCAACGCCCGGCGCGCCGCGCGGTAATCGGTGATGACGTCATGGCCCAGAATGCGCGCCGAGCCCGAATCAGGCCGGGTAAGTCCCGCGAGGATCGAAATGAGCGTGGTCTTGCCCGCGCCATTGGGGCCGAGCAGTCCGAAAAACTCGCCCTCGTGCACCGTGAGGTCGACTCCGGCCAGGGCCTGGACCGCGCCAAAGCGGCGCATGAGTTGAACGGCTTCTACGGCAGGACGCATGCTTCTCACCACCGACCCTACGACACCAGCATTTCCTCGACGCCGTAAAGCTCCGCAAGAGTATGCAATGACGCGGTGATGTTGGTGAACGTAAGCGATTTACTTTCTTCGCTCGCGCGACGCTTCAGCGCCAGAAGAACGGCAACAGCGGCCGAATCCACCGGATGAAGCGCCTGGCAATCGACAATGCCTGCCGTCGGTAGCGGCAATGCCCGCGAGGCCTCCAGCACCGGGCCGGCGTTGGAGAAGGTGACGCCGCCGGCGCACACCCAGCGCGCGCCGTTATCGGCCAACGCAAAGCCTCCATCGCCAGCAGTTTCGGGCAGGCACGAAAGCTCCGCGGACTGCGCCACCGGCGCTGTCGTCGCCACGCCTTTGGTCACTTGCCGCCCGCGCCGCGGTTTTTTTCGGCGAGGGTCTTGATGAGCCCATCGATGCCGGAAGCCTGAATGGCGTTGCTGAATTCGTCGCGGTAATTCGTGACCAGGCTCACCCCGCCGACGATCACGTCGTAGGCCTTCCAGCCCGACGGGGCCTTGGCCATGCTGTAGTCGATCTGGATGGGCGCGCCGCCGCCTTTCGCCACCGCCGTGCGCACCACCACGTCGGTGTCTGCCGGATTGAAGCGCAGCGGCTTGTAATCGACCTTTTCGTTGCGGTACTGGTTGAGCGCGCCGGAATAGGTGCGCACCAGCAAGGTACGGAACTCATCGGTCAGCTGCTTCTGCTGCTCCGGCGTCGCCGTGCGCCAGTTGCGTCCCATCGCCAGTGCCGTCATGCGCTCGAAGTCGAAGTTGGGCAGGAGCTTCGCTTCGATCACCTCGCGGATGCGCGCCTGATCGCCGGCCTGGATCTTGGGGTCGCCCTTGATCGTCTGCAACACGTCTTCGGAGACCCGCTTGACCAGCGCATCGGGCGCTTCCTGGGCGAATGCCACCCCGGTGGCCAATGCCACGGTGATCACTGCGGCCAGGAGCCGCCCCATCCATGCTGATGCTCGCATCATGTCAATCCTCTTGTTCCGGCGGTACCTTGCCGTCGTAAATGAGATAACGCCGCCGCTGGAAAAATGCGTTGCGGATGAAGGTGTAACGGTCCAGTGCCGCGTTCTCGACGATGTCGAGCGCATCCCCGGCCTGGTAGCGCGCATCGACCGCACCCAGACCGAGCAAGCTGTTGCGCAGCGGAACGTCTTCGATGTACCCCGTCGGCCCCAGGTAAACGCGAATCGCAGTGCCCGTCGCATCACGAAACGTCGACGGGCCGAAGAACGGCACGAAAAGATAAGGCCCGGAATGCACGCCCCATACCGCAAAGGTCTGGCCGAAATCCTCGTTGCCGCGCTCGATCCCCGCTTCGGAGG
>JBDUCE010000187.1:0-5492 GCA_040003635.1 Betaproteobacteria bacterium | reverse complement strand
AACGTAGCCGACCGCCAGAACGTGCCGAAGTTGGTGGCTTGAAGAGCGAGGTAGGCGGCCGCGAAATAGACGAGCCAACGGTTACAATTGCCGGTCATCGAAGGATTTTTCCCGCGCGTAGCCGCGGGCCGCGCGATTGTACCCTCCCGCCCCCACCCTGCGGATCCTGCTCGTGAAACGGGACAAGATCGGCGATCTCCTGCTCACGACTTCGGTGCTGGCTCATCTGCGGACCGCGCTGCCTGGCGCCGAGCTGCACCTCCTGGCCAACGATTACAACGCGTGGATTGCGCGCGGTCATGCGGCCGTCGACCGGCTGTGGGTCTATCCGCGGGTGCGCGACGGCGGCCGGTTGCGACCGGTGGCGGCGCTCTCGCAATTGGCGCTTTTCCGGCGCCTGCGCAGCGAGCGATTTCATTGGGCCATCGCCATGAACGGCGAGGCTTCCCCGCGCGCGGTTCGACGGACGCTTGTCGCCGGCGCCGCCCGTACGGTCGCATTTGCCGGCGAGGCTGCGCGCTACGGCCGCCGCCTCACCGATCGCTTGCCCGAGCGAGTGGGTGGCCACGAGCTCGACCGCATGGGCGCCTTGTTGCGGCCGCTTGGCGTCGATGCTCCCGCCCGCTGGCCGGAAGCGTCCTACCAGCCACCGCCGGAAGATCGCGCATTTGTCGCCCAGTGGCTCGAGCGTCGCGCGCTCGCGCCGCGCGCCTATATCGTGCTTGGGTTGGGTGCGCGGTGGGCCGAAAAGCAACCCACCGCGGAACAGGTGGTGCGCTGGACGCAGGCGTGGAAGTCGCGATGGAATCTCGACACGGTGCTGTCCTGGACGCCCGGCGCACGTGACGACCGGCGCTATCCCGGCGACGACGCCATTGCGCAGCCGGTGCTCGCGCGCGGCGTCGCCCACATCCATCCGTTCCAGGGCACGATCCAGCAGGTGGCGGCACTCCTCCACGAGGCGCGCACCACCGTGGTCCCGGATTCGGGATTGATGCACGTGGCGGCGGCGAGCCCCGGCGGCGTCCTGGGGCTCTTCGCCAAGAGCGGCGGTCACGACGACCCGTCGCGCTGGCATCCGACCGGAAGCCGTGCCTGGTGGCTGCAGGCGCCGGAAACGATCGCGAATCTTCGCGACGAGGTGCTGCTCGATGCGATGGCGCCGCTCATGCTGCTTGCCGCGAAGAGCGCCTGAAATGTGCGGCATCGCCGGCTTCGTCGCTGCCGATCCAGCCCCTGCGGGACTCCTCCGGGCCATGACCGGTACGCTCGTCCACCGTGGGCCCGATGCCGACGGCTATTTCGAATCCGGCTCCGTCCACCTGGGACACCGCCGGCTTTCCGTCATCGACATCGCCGGTAGTCCCCAGCCGATGACGAGCCCGGACGGCGCTTATACCGTCGTGTTCAACGGCGAAATCTATAACTTTCGCGCGCTGCGCGAGGAGCTCGCCCGAACCGGCTGGATCTTCCGCTCCCAGGGTGACACCGAGGTGCTCCTCGCCGGCTGGCAGGCGTGGGGCGAAGGCTTGGTGACGCGGCTGCGCGGCATGTTTGCGTTTGCGCTGTGGGATGCCTGCGGCGGAACGCTATTTCTGGCCCGCGATCCTCTGGGAGTGAAGCCGCTGTATTACGCGTGGGATGGCCGGACCTTCGTCTTTGGCTCGGAGCTGAAGGCCGTCATCACCCATCCGGCGGTGAAGCGCGAGATCGATCTCGCAGCGTTGCGTCTTTATCTCGAATGCCAGTTCATTCCCGCCCCGTACACCATCTTCTCGTCGGTGCGAAAGCTGCAGCCCGCGAAAACGCTGCGACTGACCGCCGGTACGCTGCATGAGCGCGAGTTCTGGCGCCCCGACTACGCCGACAAGCTCCATCTCGACGATCCTGAAGCCGTTGCCGCCCTCGACACTGCATTGCGCGCGTCGATTGAAGGCATGCTGGTGGCCGACGTACCGCTGGGCGCCTTCGTGAGCGGCGGCGTGGATTCGAGCCTGGTCGCCGCGGTGATGACCGACCTGACCGGCGGCGCCGTCGAGACCTTCAACATCGGCTTTGCGGGCGGCGGGGTCGCGAGCGAACACCTCCATGCGGCGCGGGTAGCGACGCATCTTGGCAGCCGGCACCATAACCTCATGCTCGACGCCGATGATGTGCTGGGTGCCTTCGATGCGTGGGTCGATGTATTCGACGAGCCGTTCGCCGATCAGGCCGCGCTGCCGACGATGCTGCTCGCGCAGGAAGCGCGCCGGCATGTCACGGTGGTGTTGACCGGCGAAGGCGCCGATGAGGTGTTCGGCGGCTACAACAACTACAGCAAGCGCCTGCGCGAGGAGCGGGTCACTCGCTGGCTCGGCCATCCCGCCTCGCCGGCACGGGCACTGGTACGGGCGCTGCCCGCGGGCTGGCGCAAGGATCGGCTGCTGCGGGCGATGACCGAACCCCTGCCCCGGCGGTATCGCACCGTGCCGAACCTTTTCGACGTGTTGCAGCACCCGGCGCTGCTGTCGCCGTCATTGCTCGCGGCCACGCCCGACGCGCCCGATGTCGGAACCCTGGCGGCGCGCGCCTACGCCGAATGCAATTCGCCCGAGTATCTCGACCGCCTGTTGCACGTCGATACCCGGCTGTGGCTGCCCGACGATCTCCTGACCAAGGTCGATCGCGCGACCATGGCCCATTCGCTCGAGGCCCGGGTGCCGTACCTCGATCATCGTTTCTACGAGTTCGCGGCGCGGCTCGCGCCGGCGCACAAGATTCGCGGCGCATCGCACAAGGATCTCCTGAAACGCCTCGCCCGGAAGTATCTGCCGGCGGATATCGTCGACCGGCCGAAACAGGGCTTTGTCATGCCGCTCGGCGAATGGCTGGCGGCGCCGCTCGCCGCCGATCTCGATGACCACCTGGCCGGCCTCGACCGCCGGGGCATCTTTCGCGAAGGCGCCTTGCCCCGCCTGCTCGCGGCCTATCGGGGGGGCCGCCGCAGTGACGCCGGGCGGCTGTGGGCGCTCCTGATCCTCGAGCGCTGGTTCAGGCGTCATCTGCCGGATTGGCGGCTGGCCGGGTGAACCTCGCGATACTGCACACCGAGGCATCCTGCGGCTGGGGTGGGCAGGAGATTCGCGTCCTGACCGAGATGGAAGCGATGCAGCGGCGCGGGCACCGGGTGCATCTCATTACACCCGCCCATGCCGCGATTCATGCGGCGGCCCATGCACGGGGCCTGTCCGTCGACGCCTTGCCCATCGAGTTTCGCCGGCCCGAGGGTTATCTTGCGCTGCGGCGATGGATGCACCGCCACGGGCACGCGTTCGATGTCTGCAACACCCACAGCTCGGCCGATTCGTGGCTCGCAGCGCTGGTGCGAATCGGACATCCACGGTGGCCGCCGCTCGTGCGCACCCGTCACGTTTCGACGCGCATCAATCGCTCCCGCTCGACCCGTTGGCTCTATCAACGCGCAACGGCGCATATCGTGGTGACCGGCGAGGCGCTGAAGTGCCAGCTCGTGCGCGAGAATCAGTACGAAGCGTCGCGCATCACGTCCGTGCGCACCGGGATCGACCTGGCCCGGTTCGCGCCGCGAGATCCCGAGGCGATGCGCGCCCGTCATAGGCTCGACCAGCGACCTGCACTTGCCATCGTGGCGACGCTGCGCGACTGGAAAGGACACGACGAACTTCTCGACGCGTGGCTCCTGCTGCGCGCGCGGGTGCCCGGCTGGCAGATGCTGGTGGTCGGTGATGGACCAAGACGCGCCCATCTCGAAGCGCGCGTCGCGGCGGCGGGACTCGCGCAGGACGTTTATTTCGCCGGCAATCGCGACGATGTGGAAGAGTGGTTCGGGTGTGCCGATATCGTCGCGCTGCCCTCGTGGGGCGAGGAAGGCGTACCGCAAAGCCTGATGCAGGCGGCATCGTGCGGGCGTGCCGCGGTCAGCACCTCGGTGGGCGCCATGGAGGAGGCGGTGATCCATGAGATCACCGGATTGATCGTACCGCCGCGCGATATCGCCGCGTTGGCGGCCGCACTCGAACGGCTGATGTGCGATTCGTCCCTGCGTGCAGCCATGGGCATGGCGGGCCGGACGTATGCACTGGCGCATTTCGGGATCGACGCGATGGCCGAAGCGATGGAAGCGGTATTCGCGCGCGTAACCGGAGGGCGACGCTGATGTGCGGCATCGCGGGTCATTTCGGGCGCCCCGTGGGGCCGGCAGTGCGGGCACGAATGCTCGATGCCTTGCGCATGCGCGGTCCGGATGCACAACACATCGTGGCCTTGGGAGCCAACGGCGCTGCCGCCGACGCGTCGCAGCCGGCATCTGCCGCGCTCATTCACGCGCGGTTGTCGATCATCGACCCGCGGCCCGTGGCCGACCAGCCGATGGCGAGCACGGACGGCCGGGTATGGATTTGCTACAACGGTGAGGTCTACGGCTGGCAGGAGGAAGCGCGGGCGCTGGAGGCGCGCGGCGCGCGGTTTCGTACCCGATCCGACACCGAGTTCATCCTGCACGCCTACGATGCATACGGCATCGACGGTCTCCTGGCGCGGCTCGTCGGCATGTTCGCGTTCGCGCTGGTCGACTACCGCACCCGCCGCGTGCATCTGGTGCGCGATCGCCTGGGCAAGAAGCCGATGCTGTATGCGCAGATCGGCGCGAGCCTCGCCTTCGGCTCGACGGTGCGCAGCATCCTGCCGTGGCTGCCGTCGGACCGGCGCGGGTTTTCGCGCGAAGGCATCGACGCGTTTCTCGCGCATCGGTACATTCCCGCGCCGCTCACCGTGTTCTCGGCGATGGCGCGCCTCCCCAACGGCCATCGCGCCGAGTACCCGCTCGATGGCGGCGAAGTCGCCGTCAAGCGCTACTGGACCCCCGTCGCCGACCCCGCTGCCGATGGCGCCGCGCTATTCGCTGATGCCGTTGAGAAGCGACTGGTGGCCGATCGCCCGCTCGGTCTCTTTCTCTCCGGCGGCATCGACTCCGCGGCCGTTGCATGCCAACTCGCGACCACGGGGCACAGCTCGCTGCGATCCTTTTCCGCGGCGTTTCCGGGTTCGACGTTCGACGAGAGCGCGGACGCTGCAGCGACCGCGGCGGCGCTTCGCATGCGCAACGAGCGCATTGCCATTCCTGCCTCGATCGGCGAGGATTTCGATCGGATCGTTGCGGCACTCGACGAGCCGTTCGCCGATCCTTCGTCGTTTCCGACATGGTATCTCGCACGCGAGACCGTGAAGGAGGTCACCGTGGTGCTGGCGGGCGATGGTGGTGACGAGCTTTTCGCCGGCTACAAGCGGGTCGTGAAGCACGTTCGCAGTGCGTGGCGCGACGGTTGGCGGCTTGGTCTCGCGGCGTTGCCCGATGCGCGGCCGAAGGGATGGCGCAAAATCGCTGCGGAAATGGCAATGAGCTGGGAAGACGCCTATTCGCTGCGGTTTTCGGGGCTCACGCCCAATCAGCGTCGATTCCTGCAACCCGATGCGGG
>JBDUCE010000186.1:0-5495 GCA_040003635.1 Betaproteobacteria bacterium | reverse complement strand
ATGAACATCGCAGTGGAGGTGCGATCCTTGGCGTCGGCGACAACCGGCAATTCGCCAGGGAATGCAACCTACCGCCAGACACGCCTTCCCTAGTCCCGTAATTCCCTTCGCTGTTTTGCGCGAAGTCATCGCCGGCCTGCCCTCCGGTACTCGCGGTAATGCCGGCCGTCAACCGATGATCATGCAGTAGAATCGCGGCCATCTCTCCGGGGCCGAAGCCGGCCTATTCCTGATCATCGGCTCGCATGCTGGAACCTGCACCACGACTCTCGCTGATCGTTGCCACGTTAGGCCGGCAGGAGGAGCTCGCACGCTGCCTGGCGAGTCTTGCCGCGCAATCCGTGCCGGACTTCGAAGTCGTGCTCGTCGATCAGAACACCGACGGACGCCTCACCGCATTGGTCGAGCGTTATGCCGCGCGTTTGGCGATCACCCATGTGCATTCGCTGCCCGGACTATCGCGCGCGCGCAACGTCGGCCTGCAATCCGCCCGCGGGAGCATCGTCGGCTTCCCCGATGACGACTGCTGGTATGACGAGGATATTGTGGAAGGGGTCCTGCAATTCTTCGCGACGCGACCGGAGGTGCATGGCTTGAGCGGCGGCGGCGCGGCGGGCGCCGGCAGCACACCGCGCGCCCGGTTCGCCCGCAGCGAACAGTGGGTAACGGCGACGCGCGTCTGGACCCAAGGCATGTCGAGTGCGATTTTTCTGCGCCGTGAGCTCATTGCAGCGGTCGGCTCGTTTGACGAGCAGCTCGGCGTCGGGTCGGGCACGCCTTGGCCTGCCGCCGAAGAGACCGACTATTTGTTGCGCGCGATCGCGACGGGCGCGCGCATCTGGTATGACCCGGGATTCACCGTGCATCATCCGGGGTGTCCACAGCCATCAGCGCAAAAAATCGTCGATCGCGGCAGCCGCTATGGTCGTGCCATGGGATATGTGCTGGCGAAGCATCGCCGCAGCCATGTCGAAATTGGCTACCATGTTGGCCGGGCTGCGACCGGCGCAATACTGGCGGCCGCACGCGCACGCTGGAGCGACGCGAGGGTGTACGGGGCAATGGCGCTGGGACGCTTGCGCGGATGGCGCGACGGTATAAGGGCACGTGATTGCGAGTCACCGGCGTCTCTACAGACTGCGCCGCGAACTAAAGCGAACGACATAAACCGCGCATGACGACCAGAATACTTACGATCGGCTTCGACGCCTGCGAAGTGACATTGGTCCAACGGTGGGCAGCGGAAGGCAAGTTGCCCAATTTCGCCGCACTCGCCCGCGACAGCCGAACGTTCCGGCTCGACAACCCCATGGAAACGCTCCCCGGCGCGATCTGGCCGGAGATCAACACCGGGCGCTCGAGCGGCAAGATGGGTCACTTCTATATTCCCAGTCAGTTGCACACCGGGGAGGCGGTGCTGCGGGGGACGCGGCCAAGCGACATCGATCCGGAGTTCTATTTCTGGACCCAGGCCAGCCGCGCCGGCAAGCGCGTCGCCGTCATCGATCCGGTGCAGGCGGTCCCGGCACGCGACATCAATGGCATCCAGTTGATCGAATGGGGACTGCACGATCGCACGTTTGAAGTATCCAGCGAACCGCCGCGGCTGCTGGAGGACATCCGCTCGACTTACGGCGACCATCCCATTGCGAGTTGCGACGTTCACGGCGAGACTGTGTCCGGGTACCGTCGCCTGCTGCAAGGCCTGTTGCATGGCGCGCGTACCAAGACGCGCTTCGTCTCCGAGCTGATCGCGCGGGAAGCTTGGGATTTGTTCAGCGTCACGTATTCCGAAAGCCACTGCGCCGGCCACCAGTTCTGGCATTTCATGGATCCGGCTCATCCATGGCACGATCCGCACGCGGCGCGTGAATTGCAGGACGCCCTGCTGAGTGTCTACGCGGCGGTCGACGACGCGCTGCCAGCGCTGCTCGCCGCCGCAGGGCGCGACGCGACGGTATTCGGAATATTCAGCCACGGCATCGACCTCTACTACGACGGCCCCCAGTTGCTGCCGGAAGTGCTGGTGCGACTCGGCTTGGCGGCAGGCAATCTCGGCGCCCCGGGCCGGCTTTTACGCCGCGCCAAGACCGCGGTGACGTACTTGCCGCGGCCGATCAAGGCGGTCGTCAAGCGACTCGCGCGGTCGCGAGCGCTGGCCGCCCCTGTTGCGGCTGCCGGCTGCCTGGTCGACCCCTTTGCCTCGCCGCGAACACGCGCAGCATTCGTCAACAACAATCGCTGCGGTGGCATCAGGCTCAATTTGCGCGGCAGGGAGCCTTTCGGCAGTGTCGAGCCGGGCGCCGAAGCCGAGGCAATGCTCGAACTGCTGCGCCGCGAGCTGCTGGCGTTGCGCGATCCGGCATCAGGTGTGCCGATCATCCGTCACGTGCAAACCGCGAGCGAGGCGTTTGGACCGTACCACCACATCGATCTCCCTGATCTCATCTGCGTATTCCGGACCGACCTCGGCATGCTCGAGCATTGCGAGTCACCGGCGGTGGGACACGTATACGCGCCGGTCTATCATCCGCATGCACCGCGCAGCGGCGATCATTCGGTCAATTCCCAACTCTGGATCAGCGGCCCGGGCATCGTCGGCACGCCGGAGGCAGGTTGCGGCAACGTGCTCGATATCGCGCCGACGATTCTCGATGCGCTCGGCGTGGCGCTGCCGGAATGGCTGGACGGCCGGCCGCTACCGCTCGGCGAAGAAACGAACGCGCCGATCGACGTGAGCGCCGGCGCGAAGCCCGCTGCGATGGCGAAAGCAGGGTCAGCGACGACTATTCCCGCGCTGTGATCGCAGTCGCCCTCCGGCGGGAAGTCGTCGCTGACCCTACTTTTCTTCGAGCTCGATGTCGACCATCATCTCGTTGGCCATTGCTTCCAGTACGCGCTGCAGCTCGTCGTTCGGAAGCGCAGCGGGCACGGCAAGGAGCGCATTCACCTTGAACATATGCTCGGCCGACATGGCGCCACTGACAACCTGGGTGTGGAGCTCCTCGATACTCACGCCGCGTTGCACGAGGCGCCCGGACAGGTCGCGGATGATTCCCGGCCGGTCCTGTCCCACGAGCTCCAGCCTGACGCTGCGGCGCCCGACGGGCTCCGCGGTCGCCTCGCCTTTGGCGATGACGACCTGAAGCCCCGAAGCTTCCAGTGCGCGAAGCGCCGTTGCCAGCGGCTCGGCGTTCTGATCGGAGACCTCGAAATGAACCATGCCGGCGAACTGGCCGGCCAGGCTCGCCATGCGGCTACCTGCCCAGCTCGCGCCGAAACGCTGCGCAACGTCGGACAATAGATTGACGATTCCCGGGCGATCGCTCCCTATTGCCGTCACCACGAGCGAGGTGGTCATGGGCACCCTCCTTCCGCTGATCCGTTCCGGGATGATAAACGCGGCCGTCCTCACCCGCCGGGCGCTCGCAGCGACCGCCGCCCTCCTTCCTTCGCGAACCTTCGCACCGGAAGTAAATCGGACCTTGGCGCCGGACCCGAGCTACAGACATAATCGTGGCCACATAATAAAGCTACATAGAGGGGCAACCGTGAATCGATTTCACCACCACAACCGGGTCAGGGGCGCGCTCCTGATTGCGGCGTTCGGACTGGCCTCCATCCCGGCTTCGGGCGCGACAGCGGAGAATCGGGACAGCCCGGATCTCCCGCTGCAATGGGCCGCAGCGGCGAACGATTCCGTGGTCAGCGCGACGCCGGTGTCCTCTCAGGCTCCGCGTGCCGAAGCCGGCAAGAGCTACGCGACCCCGGCCCTGGAAATCGTCGGCTTCGACGTACTCCTGAACCTCTTCGACCGCGCCGTTCTCGGCAGCGATTTCAAGTCGAATCTGTCGACCATCAGGCGCAACCTGCACAGCAGTTGGACGGTCGACAGCGATCCGTTCCGGGTCAATCAGCTGGGACACCCCTATCAGGGTTCGATGTATCACGGCTTTGCGCGGTCCGCAGGGCTCAACTACTGGGAGTCCCTCGGGTATACCTTCGCCGGCAGCGCGTTCTGGGAGATTGCGGGAGAAGCCACGCCGCCCTCGCGCAATGACCAGATCACGACCGGCATCGGCGGAACGTTCCTGGGCGAAGCGCTGTTCCGGATGGCGAGCCTGCTGCTCGAGCACGACGAGGTGCCCCCATTCTGGCGCGAGCTTGGAGCGGCGGCCATTTCTCCGTCGACCGGGTTCAACCGTCTCGCCTTCGGCAATCGCTACGATGCGATCTTCGCCAGCCACAACCCGGCTCACTACACCCGCCTGCAAATCGGCTTCAGCGGCACGGCGCAGAATGACTCCGGCACCGCCACGACCAAGCTCAACCGCAACGAGGCGCTGGCGGATTTCGCGATCGATTACGGATTGCCGGGAAAACCCGGCTACACCTACAAGCGGCCATTCGATTACTTTACTTTCCAGGCAACCGCGTCCAGCGCCAATGGCTTCGAGAACCTGATGACGCGTGGCTTGCTGATCGGGAAGGACTACGCGCTGGGTGAAAGCTATCGCGGCGTCTGGGGACTCTACGGCAGCTACGACTACATTTCGCCGCAAACATTTCGGGTCGCAAGCACCGGATTGTCGCTGGGTACCACCGCCCAGTGGTGGCTCTCGCAAAGAGTCGCACTGCAAGGCACGGCGCTCCTGGGGGCCGGCTACGCTGCGGTCGGCACTACCCGCAGTACCGTGGAAAATGATTACCATTACGGTGTCGCGCCGCAAGCGCTGGCATCGCTGCGCCTCATTGTCGGGGACCGGGTTTCGATGGACTTGACGGCGCGTGACTATTTCGTGAGTCGTGTTGCCGCCGCGGACAGGGGCGGCCATGACAACATTGCGCGCGTGGACGCATCGGTGACGGTGCGCGTCCGTGGCCGCCATGGCATTAGTCTCAAATACCTGGGGAATCGCCGCGACGCCTTTTATCCCGACCTCGGGAATACCGGCCAGACCCGCGCCACGATCGGCATCTTCTACACCCTGCTCGGCCATGAAAAATTCGGTGCGGTCGAATGGTAATCGCCAATCCATGAAGATCGCCACCTGGAACGTCAACGGCATCCGCGCCCGTGAAGCGCAGCTATGCGAATGGGTGGAGCGCGACCGGCCCGACGTGGTGTGCTTGCAGGAGCTCAAGGCGGAGCCGGCGCAGATCCCCGAACGATGCAAGCTCGCGGATTACCACGCGTACTGGCACGGCCTCCGCGGTTACTCCGGCGTATCCCTTCACATCAGGAAGGGACTGTTCGATGCGGAGCCCGCATTCAGCCATCCCGAATTCGACATGGAAACGCGCATCGTGCAGGTGGAATTCGGCAACCTGATCCTCGCCTCGGTCTACGTGCCCAATGGCGGCAAGGACTATGCCGCGAAGCTCGCCTTCCTGGCGCGGCTGGCCGCGTGGGCGAAGCACATTCACGACGCCGGGCGCGAGGTGGTGTTGTGCGGCGACATCAACATCGCCCGCGCCGACATCGACGTGCATCC
>JBDUCE010000185.1:0-5514 GCA_040003635.1 Betaproteobacteria bacterium | reverse complement strand
CGTAGCGTCATAGTTCTCGGTGCCGGAAGTGCCGGCTTGATGGCAGCGCTCGCCGTGAAGCGCCACTTTCCGGAGCTGCGCGTACAGGTCGTCCGCGATCCCGTATTGGGCGTCATCGGCGTCGGCGAAAGCACGACGCCTAACGTCCCGACCTTCCTGTTCGAATTTCTTCGTATTAATCCCAGACACTTTTATGCAGTCGCCAATCCGACGTGGAAGCTCGGGATTCATTTCCTCTGGGGCCCGCGTCCGCATTTCCAATACGGATTCATGCAGCAGCTCGATGCGCAGTTTCCCGACCTCCCAATGCCCAACGGATACTACTGCGTCGACGAATTCCCGTTCGCCGATACGACGACTGCCTTGATGGCCCATGGCAAGGCGTTCCGGCGCGCGCCCAACGGCGCCCCTGATATCCGCGACCACGCCTACCACATCTTCAATCCCGACTACGTCAAGGCCCTCGAAATGGTGGGCAGGGAGTGGGGGATCGAGTTCATCGACGGGGCGATGGAGGGCGCGCAGCGCGGCCCGCAGGGCATCGCTGCGATCCTGCTCAAGGATGGCCGCCGTCTCGGCGCCGATTTTTTCATCGACGCCAGCGGCTTCCGCAGCGAGCTCCTCGGCAGGACGCTCGAAGAGCCGTTCGAGAGCTTCGCCTCGTCGCTCTACTGCGACCGCGCGATCGTAGGTGGCTGGGATCGCACGGACGAGCCGATCCTTCCGTACACCACGGCGGAAACGATGGATGCCGGATGGTGCTGGCAAATCGAGCACGAGAAGCTGGTCAACCGCGGGTACGTGTACTGCTCGTCGGCGATCTCCGACGACGAGGCTCGCGCCGAATTCAAGCGCAAGAATCCGAAGGCGGAGACCTGGAGCCACGCCGTGAAGTTCAAATCCGGCCGCTACCGCCGCGGCTGGGTGGAGAACGTCGTGGCGATGGGCAACGCGGGCGGCTTCGTCGAGCCGCTGGAAGCGACGGCGCTGATGCTTCTGTGCGCCAACTGCCAGACGCTGGTGCCGATTCTGCGCGCGTCGAACCTTTCGCCTACGCCCACGATGCGCAAGATGTACAACGATTTCTTCGCGCAGAGCTGGGACGAGATCCGCAACTTCCTCTCGATCCACTATCGCTTCAACTCGCGGCTGGACACGCCGTTCTGGCGGCAATGCCGCGCCGACGTCGACGTCTCCGGTGTGCAGGACCTGCTCGACTTCTACGAGGAGAACGGGCCGACGCGCCTCTGCCGCCACCTGATCGGCCATCGCGGCCAGGATATGGGCGTGCACAGCGCCTTCGGCGTCGAGGGCTACCTGGTCATCCTCACAGGCAATCGGGTGCCCTACAAGAACATGCACACCCCGAGCGACGAAGAGCGGCAGCGCTGGAACGCTCACCTCGCCAAACTCGCGGAATACGCCCGCGGCGGGATGACCGTCGAAGAGTCACTCGCCTATATCCGAAAGGATCCCGTTTTTTGAGTGCCTCGATGGCGACCAACTCTCACGGTTTTGGTAACGATCTCGAAAGGGCCGGGTCGCTTATGCCGTCTTCGCCCGTTTCGACATAGCCGGCACACTGCCTCAGGAAACCGGCGTCAGTACTGGACCTGACGACGAGGTCGTACCACCGGTGGCTGGACTGCAACATCCAGTTCGTCGCAAAGGTCGCGCCGGGTGCCACGGATTCCTTCCTGCTTACGCCGGTGTACTCATCCGCCACCGTCACCGTCGTCGTTGAGGTACCGGCATTGGTGACGCGTAGCGATATCCCGCCACCCACATTGTCATAGACGGTGTAGACCGCCAGGTTCGCCGCCCCTCCGCCGATGCTGCCCGCGAACCTCCGGAAGAATCCGTTCGGGCCGTGAGCCGAAAGGTCGTATGCGCCGCCTTGCGGGGTCCAAGTGTCGGCAATCGACTTGCCAGCCTCGACCGTATACCCCCACGGACCCGTCGAGCCGCCCGCGACGGATCCGTTGGCGGTCCGCACGTGGAACCATGCCCCGACGTCCCCGGTATTGATGAAGTTGATCGCGAACGTGCCGTTGGCAGGAAGCACCTGACCGTCAGCTTGCAACTCATATAGGAGCGCACGAGCGAGCCGACGTCCAGGCTCCTGCGGAGGCAAAGCATTCTCCGGAGGCAGCGTGACCGGGAAATCAGGAAAAGTCGTGCTGTTGTCAATGTCCGCCGCGGGTACGGCGTAGGAATCGGTGCTCGGTAAATGCGATTTCTTGGCGCTGGCATCTGAGAAATCCAGAGCGGAAGTCAGGTCTCCACACACGGTGCGGCGCCACGGCGTGATATTGGGCTCCGTCACGCCGAAGCGCTGCTCGATGAAGCGGATGGTCGACGTGTGATCGAAGACTTCGGAGCACACGAAACCGCCCTTGCTCCACGGTGAGATGACGAACGCCGGAACCCGGGCGCCGAGCCCATACGGGCCCGCAGGAAATCGCGAGCTGGTGGTTCCCGGATAAAGCTCATTGACGGTGCTGACCGTCGACTTGCCTTGCGCCGCCGACATCGGGGGCGTCGGCGCAACGATGTGGTCGAAGAATCCGTCGTTCTCGTCATAGTTGATGATGAGCACGGTCTTTGCAAACACGTCGGGATTGGCCGTGAGCGCAGAGAGCACGTTCGAGGCATACCACGCGCCGTAGTTCGCGGGCCAGTTCGGATGCTCGGTGTAGGCCTCGGGCGCGACGATCCACGAAACCTGCGGCAAAGTATCGGCCAGCACGTCGGCAAGCAGCTGATCGAACAGCGTCCCGTTGTTGTACGTGTTGTTCGCCGGGTTGAAAATCTGTGTTCCGACCCGCGCGCGATCGTACAGCCCGTCCGCTCCGCCCGGTACGGCATCCTGGTATTTCGCGAAATACAGAAGCGAGTTGTCGCCGTAGTTGCCGATATACGGTTGGGCGGCGGTCCATCCCCAAAAGTTGGCCGCGTCCAGCCCGGTACCGCTGTCCTGGTAAATCCTCCAGGAAATGCCGGCCGCCTGCAGCCGCTCTGGATAGGTGCGCCACCCATAGCGCACTTCCGCATTGGTGATGACGGGTCCTAACGGCGGCACGCCATTGCCCGTGTTGTTGACCAATGAAATCGTCCCCGGCGTGCTTCCCGTCGTCGGGCTATTAGGATCGTTGCTTCCGTTTTGCCCGCACCATCCGCTCCACATGTAGTAGCGATTCGAGTCGGTGGACGTCATCTCCGAGCAAAAATAGTTGTCGCAAATGGTGAACGCGTCGGCCAGCGCGTACCAATACGGGATATCCGAGCGCTCCAGATACGCCATCGTGTTCTTGCTGTTCTTCGCCCGGGTCCACATGTCGTTGTTGCCGTTGTTCCACGCCTGGTGGGCATCTCGCCAGGCGTGCGCAAGATCCCCGATGAAGGCGAGTCCGAGATTCGGTGCGACCGGACGGAACGGAAAGAGGGTGGGCGGGTTCTGGGTGACCCCCGCCGCATTCTGGTTCGGCTGCTGGAACACCGAGTTTCCGTTCGACAACCTTACCGCGCGCGGATCCTGGAATCCGCGAACGCCGCGAAGCGTACCGAAATAGTGATCGAACGAGCGGTTCTCCTGCATCAGGACGACGATGTGCTTCACATCCTGGATCGTGCCGGTTTCGGTGTTGGGCTTGATGGCCAAGGCCTTCCGGATGCTCTCGGGGAACGCGGCGCTCGCACCCACGCCCGCCATGCTCTTGAGAAACGTGCGGCGATCGATCATTGTCATTTCGGCCATCCTTCGAAATTCAGCTTAGTGGTCCGGAGGAAACCCATGCGTTTGCCTAGGGCGTCGGAGTAGATCGTGAACGAACCGCGCGAACAAACCGCGGCGAGGACCGCGCGAGCCTCCCGGTCAATCGTTGGGAGATTTCCTTGCACCGCGATTGGCTTGTCCGGGTCGAAAGCTTCGGTCAGCGCGTAGGCTATTGCAGCCGCAGGCGACACGGAGGGGCGGCGCCGGGTCGTTCGTGTGCGTTGGTTCCCGACATCCATCATGGCTGTGCCTGCGTTGGCGAGTGAAATATACCCGCTCAATTGTGAAATCTTCATGAAGCCTTCAGGACGCCACACCGAATCCCACGAGGCGCAAGGATGAGACCTGCAAGCGCACTATACCTTTGTCGGGCATTATGATTATCATCCCGAGCCGCGGCCCCGATGTTCCAGTGGCGACGCTCTATTGCCAAAATGCGACCTGCATTCCTGGTTGCACCCGGCTCTTGCGGTGCGCGGGCTTCTTGTTGGACAGCACCCAGATGTAGGTGGCGATGCCAGTGTTGTAGAAGAGGTTGAGGGGCAGCGCGACGATGGATTCAAGCCAGTCGTTCTCGATGAGCCAGCGACGGATGTTGCTCTCGCCTTGGCCAGCGTCGCCGGTGAAGAGTGAGCTGCCGTTGTGCACTTCGGCGATGCGGCTACCGAGGGCCGACTTGGCGTTCATTTTAGACGCCATGTTAGCGAGGAAGAGCATCTGGCCGTCGCCGGAGCGGGTGACGAGCGACAACTCCTCGCCTTGGTGCATCACCTTGAAGCGCGGGTCGCGCATCCCGTCCTTGCCACCCATCGCATCAAGATCCTTTTTCCAGCTCTTCCCATAGGGCAGATTGGCAAGCATGAAGTCGAACTCTTGCGCAGGAAAGGCGTCGTGCGAAAGCATGGACCATTCCGCGCCGACGATGATATGGTCGGCACTTAAGCAACTGCTAAACGACGCTGGGCCTTGGCATCTCGTCCTCCCTCCGAGGACGGGTTAGGTCTTGAGAAGGTGCCCGGTGAGCGAGTTGGGCGAATTGTATGTGAAGGCGCCAGGCGCGGAGGCGTTGCGGCAAGCGGGAGCGTCCAGCACTTAAATGATCTTCCGCCGCTCGTTAAAGCAGCCTTTGGCGTAGGCGCCAGCCGCATAGCGATCGGACGCTACAACAAGATGTCCGCCGGCGTCTCGTTGCGGCAAAACATGATCGCGCAGGTGCGCAGGAGATTTCAGTTCCGAGCGTCGCCTCGCCCAACAGCGCCCTTGCGGCGGCCCTCATGAAAAGACGAGGCGCACCGAACAGCCGTCCTTCGCCGGCCGCGCGTTGTTGTCCGGCGCTTACAAAGTGCTTACAGACGGGGCAAGAAGCAAGATAGCCCGGCTTGTGGCCGGGCTATCTGTTTGATCTATTTGGTTGCGGGGGCAGGATTTGAACCTGCGACCTTCGGGTTATGAGTCCGACAAACAGAACGTTGACTGGCATTGCTTGACGTAGCGTTCTTATTTACTTTCAATGACATGCGCAAACCGGCCGCACCAGCTCCATTGATCTAAATGCATAGGTATGCAATGATTTGTGTACACAGCGCGTACATGAACGGCACCTCGTGCAACGAACTAAGCTCACAGCCGGCCGGATTGCTGCGTTCAAATGCCCGGCAGGCAAGCATCAGGCAATCCTACCTGACTCTGAGGTTCCGGGTCTGGGCGTTCGGGCGACGGCCGATTCGGATGTTAAGTCA
>JBDUCE010000184.1:0-5535 GCA_040003635.1 Betaproteobacteria bacterium | reverse complement strand
TCGACACCCGGATGGACCGCCTGCGCCTGCAAATGGAAGTTGCGCGGCTATGGGCACAGCTGAACTACCTGATACCCGGGGGCCACGACATGACCGCGGCCCACCCCCTGATTGATCCGAAAGCAAAGCAATGAAAACAAAAAGTCTTGTTCTCGGACTGTTCTTCGCTGCTGCGCTCATCGCAAGCGGCTTCGGCCTGTATCAACTCGGCATGCAGCGTGGCATGGGAATGAGTAGTGGCACGCCGACTTCAGCGAGCGCCGGTTCCGGTTCAGCGACTCCAAATACCAAGTCGACTACGGGTCCGCAAAGCGCCGCCGAAGGCGAAGAGGCAACGCGCCGGCACATCCAGGCCGGCCTCAAGGCCGGCGACGTCGACCCCGTGACCGGCAAGAAGATCCTCTATTACCGCGATCCCATGGTGCCCGGGAACAAGTTCGACAAGCCCGGCAAGTCGCCGTTCATGGACATGATGATGTCGCCCGTGTACGCCGACAGCGACGGCGACCAGGGCAACGTCACCGTCAGCCCGCGGATCCAGCAGAACCTGGGCGTGCGGACCGCGCTGGTCACCGAAGGGACGCTCTCGCCGCAGGTGATGACCGTCGGCAGCATCGCCTTCAACGAGCGCGACCAGGCGGTCGTGCAAGCACGGGCCACCGGATATGTCGAACGACTCTACGTGCGCGCGACGTTGGATCGCGTCGCAAAGGGTCAGCCGCTCGTCGACCTTTACGTCCCGGACTGGATCGCCGCCCAGGAGGAGTTCTTGTCGGTGCGGCGCATGCAAGGCACCGATCTGGCGGTGCTGGTCGACGGTGCACGGCAGCGCATGCGCCAGGTCGGCATGAGTGACGACCAGATCCGCCTTGTCGAAAGGACCGGCAAGACGCAGCCTCGCATCAGTCTCGTCGCGCCCGTCAGCGGAATCGTCGTCGAACTGATGGCGCGCGAAGGAATGACGGTGATGTCGGGCGCAACGCTGTTCCGCATCAACGGCCTGTCGACCGTCTGGGCCAATGCCGAAGTTCCAGAGAGCCAGTCGGCACTGTTGCACCTGGGTGCCAAGGTGGTGGCCAAGAGCGCCGCCGCGCCCGGGACGACGATCAATGGCACGGTGCAGGCGATCCTGCCCGAGGTCAATGCGGCCACGCGGACCCTGAAGGCGCGCGTCGAACTCTCGAATCCGGGAAGCCGTCTCGTCCCGGGCATGTTCGTCCAGATGCAGTTCGTGCAACCAGGGCAGGAGAAGGCGCTGCTGATCCCCACCGAAGCGGTGATTCAGACCGGCAGGCGCGCCGTGGTCATGGTCGCCGAGGACAACGGTCGCTTTCGGCCTGTGGAAGTGGAGACAGGCGTCGAAACCGGCGGCCAGACCGAGATCAAGCGCGGGCTCAAATCGGGCCAGCGGGTCGTGGTGTCATCGCAATTCCTGATCGACTCGGAAGCGAGCCTGCGCGGCATCGAGGCGCGGCTGAACGCAGAGCCTGCCGCGCCGGCGGCGAGTGCGGTCGAAGTCGCGGCGAGCGCTCAACGACATGTCGGTGAGGCGAAGGTCGAAAGCATCGATCGAGATGCGATGACGTTGTCGCACGGTCCCATCCCGACGATGAAGTGGGGACCGATGACGATGCCCTTCAAGCTGCCGCCCGGGGGTGCTCCGCCCGCGCTGAAGGCGGGTGACCGAGTGAGCTTCGAGTTTTTCCTCGGCGCTGACGGCCAACCCCAGCTCACCAAGGTGACTCCGGCAGCCTCGGTCACTGTGGCGCCGATGGCGGGGATGCCCGGCACGGCCGGCAAGCCATGATCGCCAAGCTGATCCGTTGGTCCATCGCCAACCGCTTTCTGGTGCTGCTGGCGTCACTGATGGTTGCCGCCTGGGGCGTGTACTCGCTGCTCAGGACGCCGCTGGATGCGCTGCCCGACCTCTCCGACGTGCAGGTGATCATCCGCACGCCTTTTCCGGGGCAAGCGCCTCGCATCGTCGAGAACCAGATCACCTATCCGCTGACAACGACGATGTTGTCGGTGCCGGGCGCGAAGACGGTCCGCGGTTACTCGTTCTTCGGCGACTCGTTCGTCTACGTGCTGTTCGAGGATGGAACCGATCTCTACTGGGCGCGATCGCGCGTATTGGAATACCTCAACCAGGTGCAGTCTCGGCTTCCACTCGGGGCGAAGGCCTCGCTCGGGCCGGATGGCACCGGCGTCGGCTGGATCTACCAGTACGCATTGGTGGACCGCGGCGGCACGCAGGACGCCGGCCAGTTGCGCGCGCTGCAGGACTGGTTTCTGAAGTACGAGCTCAAGACCGTGCCCAACGTCGCCGAGGTCGCTTCGGTCGGCGGCATGGTGCGCCAGTACCAGATCGTTCTCGACCCTGACAAGCTCGCCGCCTATCGCATTCCTCTTACCAAGGTGAGCGACGCGATCCAGAAGGCGAACCAGGAGAGCGGCGGCTCCGTGCTCGAGCTCGGCGAGGCGGAGTACATGGTGCGTGCCTCTGGCTACCTGCAAAGCCTCGACGACTTCCGCAAGATCCCGCTGATGAGCACCGACGCCGGCGTATCGGTGCGGCTGGGTGACGTCGCCCGCATCCAGATGGGGCCGGAGATGCGCCGCGGCATCGGCGAGCTCGACGGCGAGGGCGAAGCAGCGGGCGGCGTGATCGTGATGCGCTCGGGGAAGAACGCGCTCGAGACCATCACCGCGGTGAAGGAGAAGCTGAAGATCTTGCAGGCGAGTCTTCCGAAGGGCGTGGAGATCGTCCCGGTGTACGACCGCTCCGGGCTGATCGAACGGGCCGTCGACAACCTCAGCCACAAGCTGCTCGAGGAATTCCTCGTCGTCGCGGTCGTGTGCTTCATCTTCTTGTTTCACCTGCGCTCGGCTTTCGTCGCGATCGTTTCGCTGCCGATCGGCATCCTGGTGGCCTTCATCGTCATGAACTACCAGGGCGTGAACGCGAACATCATGTCGCTCGGCGGCATCGCGATCGCGATCGGCGCGATGGTTGACGCAGCGGTGGTGATGATCGAGAACGCGCACAAGCATCTCGAGCGTTGGAATCACGAGTATCCGGGTCAAATTCTGGAGGGCGCGGCCCGCTGGCAGGTCATCGGCGATTCGGCGGCCGAAGTCGGGCCCGCACTGTTCTTTTCGCTGCTGATCATCACGTTGTCGTTCATCCCGGTCTTCACATTGGAAGCGCAGGAAGGCCGCCTTTTTTCGCCGCTGGCGTTCACGAAGACCTACGCGATGGCCGCCGCCGCCGGCCTCTCGGCGACGTTGATCCCGGTGCTGATGGGCTATTTGATCCGCGGGCGCATTCCCGACGAGAAGAGCAACCCGCTAAATAGACTGATGATCGCGATCTATCGCCCCCTGCTCGAAACGGTGCTGCGCGCACCCAAGCTGACCCTGCTCGTCGCCGCGCTCGTGCTTGCGACGAGCATCTGGCCGCTGCGACACCTCGGCGGGGAGTTCTTGCCGCGGCTCGACGAAGGCGACTTGCTCTACATGCCGTCGGCGTTGCCGGGCCTGTCGGCGGGCAAGGCGGCCGAACTGCTGCAGCAGACGGATCGCCTCATCAAAACCGTCCCCGAGGTTGCCAGCGTCTATGGAAAGGCCGGACGCGCCGAAACTGCCACCGACCCGGCGCCGATGGAGATGTTCGAAACGACGATTCAATTCAAACCGCGCGAGCAATGGCGCGCTGGCTTGACACAGGACAAGCTCGTGGAGGAGCTCGACCGCATCGTCCGCGTTCCGGGTCTATCGAACATCTGGGTTCCGCCGATCCGCAATCGAATCGACATGCTGGCCACCGGCATCAAGAGCCCGGTGGGTGTCAAGGTGGCCGGTACGGACCTGGCGACGATCGACCGCCTCACGGGCGAGATCGAGCATGCGCTCAAGGATGTGCCGGGCGTGTCGAGCGCCTTGGCCGAGCGCCTGACTGGCGGCCGCTATGTCGATGTGAACATCAAGCGCGACGAAGCGGCCCGCTTCGGCATGAACATCACGGACGTCCAGTCGATCATCACCTCGGCGGTGGGCGGGGAAAACATCGGCGAGACGATCGAGGGTCTGCAGCGGTTCCCGATCAACATGCGCTACCCGCGCGAGATCCGGGATTCGCTGGAAAGCCTGCGCAGCCTGCCGATCGTCACCGAACGCGGCGCACGGATCGTGCTCTCCGACGTGGCCGACGTCCGCATCACCGATGGCCCGCCGATGCTGCGCAGCGAAAACGCACGATTGTCGGGATTCGTGTACGTGGACATCCGCGGGCGCGATCTCCGCTCGGCCGTGCAGGACATGCAGCGCGTCGTCGCAAAGGAAGTCAAGCTGCCTCCCGGCTACTCGATCTCCTGGTCCGGCCAATTCGAGTTCCTGGAACGCGCCACCGCGAAGCTCAAGGTGGTGATGCCGTTCACCTTGCTGATCATCTTCGTGCTGCTGTACCTGATCTTCAGGCGTTTCGCCGAAGCGCTGCTGCTCATGGTCACGTTGCCGTTCGCACTGGTCGGCGGCGTCTGGCTGCTCTACCTGCTCGGCTACAACATGTCGATCGCGTCCGCGGTGGGATTCATCGCGTTGGGAGGCGTCGCAGCCGAGATCGGCGTGGTGATGCTGATCTACGTGAATCAGGCAGTCGCCGCGCGCGCGGCGCATGGCCGGCTGAATGACTCGCAGGAGCTTGCGCAGGCCATCGTCGAGGGCGCCGCCCTGCGCGTGCGCCCCATCGCGATGACGGTCGCCGTGATCATCGCCGGCTTGCTCCCCATCATGTGGGGCACAGGTACCGGCTCGGAGGTGATGCGCGGTATTGCCGCACCGATGGTGGGCGGCATGATCACTGCGCCGCTGCTGTCGATGTTCGTGGTTCCTGCCGTCTATCTGCTGATGCGCCGACCGCGCGCGGCGCGTGCGTTGCGCGTCTGGTCGTGGAGAAGACGCCGTGAACCAGCGTAGTCGGCAGCCTTCTTCAGAGTTCGCACTCGTGACTCATCCGAGCCGTCCCTTCGGTCAAGGACGAGGCGCACTTCCAGGCCTTCGTGCAGACCGACACGATCCGACGAACTGGCCGACCGACTCACGCGGCGGCGCGGCAAGCGAAGCCAGACGGCGGCATCAGCGAAATCGCTCCGCCGCACCCTCTCGCTATCGCCAACGATGGAGAACGTCATGAGCATCAAACGAGTCATTGCCATCATCCGATCCGACATGTTGGGTAGTCTGGAAGCGCGACTGAAAAAGCTTCAGATCGGCGGGATTACCGTATCGCGGGTGAAGGGGTATGGCGAGTACAGGAACCTGTACACGATCGATTGGATGAGCGAGCACGCCAAGGTTGAAATCTTCATCGAGGAAGCAAAGGTAGACGCGCTGATCGAGGCGATGCTGGATGTGGCGCATGCCGAACCCCCTGGCGCGGGGATCGTTGCGGTGCTTCCCGTGGAGCGATTTCTTCATTTGCGCACCGGCACCGACACCTTGCCCGAGGCCCCGCCCCTTTGAACCTTTTCATGC
>JBDUCE010000183.1:0-5545 GCA_040003635.1 Betaproteobacteria bacterium | reverse complement strand
TTGCGGTGCAGCGATTGCGTTGTGCATCGACAATGGCAGCATCAATGCAATGATCGAAGCGCTCGAGGTACACCGGCGAGCGGTTCGCGAGGCATAACCTTATGACATCTCGCGTTCGTCGATCATGCGTGCAACTCGCACTCGCCAACGCTTCAACGCAGGTCTACAATTACCTCCCAAGGCCGAACGATTTTATGGTGCAGTGCGCAAAACAACGCGTCATGCATCGATTGGATGCAGGCCTCAACGGTGGACACAACGGGAGCGATCATGCCATCCAAGCCTCTCACACCGAACGCAAGGGTCAAGCAGCGCGACGCTGCGATCATTGCCATTCTGGACCGCTATACCGGCGTTGTGCAGCGCGATGACGTCGGGCCGCTGTTCGGCCAATTGAGCACGCTATGCACCGCAACCCGCGCCGATTCGCTCACGCGGCGGTATTGGACCACAGCCGTCAGCGTGGCATTGGCCGCCGATTCACGTTCCATGCGCTTGGGCGACCGTACGTCGCGGACACTCGCGGGGGTGGGCTCCTTGCCGCGCATGGCGGCGAGCCGCGAGCCGCACCTCATCGCCATGAGAGCGCAGAAGCGCTCGCGAAGCGCACGCCGGCAAGCGCGCTGACTCGGTACACTAGCCTGCTAGGGCTTCAGGACCACCTTGATGCAACCTTCTTCCTTGTTCCGCAACATTGCGTAGCCCGTCGGGGCGTCGTCCAGGCGCATGCGATGGGTGATCACGAAACTCGGATCGATTTCGCCGCGCCCGATCCGCTCGAGCAACGGACGCATGTACCGATGCACGTGAGTCTGGCCGGTCTTGATCGTGAGTGACCGATTCATGAGCGAGCCGAGCGGAAACTGGTCCACGAAGCCGCCGTAGACACCGGGTATCGACACCGTCCCGCCATTGCGGCACGCCATGATGGCCTGGCGGAGCGCTGCCGGCCGGTCGGATTCGAGGCGCGCCAATTGTTTCATCTTGTCATAGGTCCCCATCACGCCGTGGGAATGCGCTTCCATGCCCACCGCTTCGATGCACGCATCAGGACCGCGCCCTCCCGTCATCTCCTGCAGTGCATCGAGCACATCCACCTGTTCGTAGTTCATGACATCCGCCCCGCCGGCATCGCACGCCATGCGCAATCGCTCGGGGAATCGATCGATGGCGATCACCCGTTCGGCGCCCAGCAGGAACGCGCTCTTGATTGCGAACTGGCCTACCGGACCGCAGCCCCAGACGGCGACGGTGTCTCCGGGCTTGATGTTGCAGTTCTCGGCGGCCATCCATCCGGTTGGCAGAATGTCGGAGAGGAAGAGGACCTGCTCGTCGGTAAGCCCGTTCTCGATCTTGAGGGGGCCGACATCGGCAAAAGGCACGCGCGCATATTCCGCTTGTCCACCCGCATAGCCTCCGGTCAGGTGCGAATAGCCGAAGATGCCGCACGGTGAGTGGCCCCACAGCTTTTCCGCCATCGCCGCATTCGGATTGGAGTTCTCGCACAGCGAATACAGCTCTTCCTTGCAGAAGAAACAATTGCCGCAGGCGATGGGAAAGGGTACGACCACTCGGTCGCCAACCTTCAGGTTCCTGACAGCAGCGCCGACTTCGACGATCTGCCCCATGAATTCGTGGCCGAGGATGTCGCCAGCGGCCATGGTCGGGATATGTCCGTTGTAGAGGTGCAGATCGGAGCCGCAAATCGCCGTCGACGAGACTTTCACGATCGCGTCGCGCGGATTGAGGATCTTCGGGTCGGGCACCGTCTCCACCCGCACGTCGTGCGTGCCGTACCAGCACGCCGCTCTCATTCGACGCGTCCCTTCCCGAGCAGGCGCAACCTCGTGCCGCTGCGCCCGGCCGGCTGGCCTTCGGTGGTGGGAATTTCTCCGGTCTCGATCAATTGCTTGAACCGGCGCAGGTCGTCGTGTACCTGTTGTTGCGGTTCTGCGCCGGTTGGATTGGCGGCGAGCACACCGATCGAACCTACCGCAGACGCGTAGCTCATCAGGACATTGACGATCGTGCCGCGGCCACCGGGTGCCGGCTCGAAGCGCACGCAGCCGTGATGGTCGACGGCGGCATCGGGCAACGATTCCCATGCCAGCATCCGGTTGGTTTCGTCCGCCGTGATCTTCGAATCCCATTCGATGGTGGTGCCGCCGGGCACCTTGACCCGCCAATGCGCTTGCCCGTCGCCCGTCTCCTGCACCGATTCCACATGGCGCATGAACCGCGGGAAGTTCTCGACATTTCGCCACAGTCCATAACATGCCTCGGGCGACGCGGCGACGGTGACCATCTCGCGCATGGATTGCTGCGATCCGTTGTCGCGGCCATTCGCATCGTTGCGGCTCAATTGCCGGCTGCAATAGATGTCGAGTGCCGCGACACCCGCGACGGCGACCGTCGCCGCCACCAGGCGCCCGCGATTGCTTCGTTTGGAATTCATCGCAGCACCGAGGAGGGCCAAGTCCACGGCGTCACCCGCGACGCGTGACCACAGCCAATCGGGCTGTCGCTGCAGGGTGAGGATGCCGATGCCACTGGCGATCTCGCGCAACCCCACGGCCTGCATGAGGCCCGGATGACGATCGAAGCCGATGGCCTTGCCGACCCGGCGTGGGGCCATCACCTCCGCCACCCCAAGCGCTACGCTGAACCAGCCGAGCGCACGCGCGAGCCGCTGCTCATCGATCCTCTTGCTGCTGTCGGCGGGGCGTAACGCAACACGCCCCAGTTGCGTTACGTTACCACCGCCATCGTTGGCGCTGCGTCGACCGCTACGCACAACCCGCGGCTCGGCGCGATTGCTGCTTCGCGCGATGGGCGACGGATCCTGCTGCGATTCCTGCATGCTGTCGTCCATTGCTTGTCCTCGAAATTCGGTGCTGTTGCGGTCGCGTGTTCGCGGTGCCGCTGGCCATCCGCGCGTGAAACTGCCAACGGGCATCACTCATCATCGACTGCGCAAACCGGCGGCGGTTCAACACGCCGCCGGTGCCAGCCCCCGCCAGGGTGGTCAACTATTCGGGAATGAAATTCTTACCGCGGGCATTGCGCCCGCTATCCGGGCGCTGCCACCGGCAGCGGCGCGGGGCGGGCGCGCATTCGTTGCAGCAGCATGACAAGGGCGAGGACCACGAGCGCCGGAATGAACAACCATTCCTTGGCCGGCCGGTCGCGCTCGACCTCGATGCCGGTGATCCGGAAGCCCTGCTCGAAACCGGCCTTGGCGGCGGGACTGCGCAACGCGACCGACATGACTTGTATGTCCGCGGGAGTCACCAGTGTAGTGAGCCCCGATTTGGCGACGCGCTGTGCCGGGGTGCCTTCGCTGTCGAGGGGCAGCAATACCGTCTTGTGTATCTCCTTGCCTTCCATGCTGGTGCCCTCGAGGCGCAGGCGCAGGCCGCCATCGCGCGGCGTGTCGGCAGCGCGCGCCATGAGGCTCGCCGGCGGCACCACCTCGAAGCGCGGCTCGACCAAGTCGAGCCAGAAGCCCGGCCGCAGCAAGGTGAAGGTCACGAGCAGCAATACCACCGATTCGTACCAGCGGCTGCGGGTGAGAAACCAGCCCTGTGTCGCGGCGGCGAACACCAGCATCGCGGTGACTGCCGTGACAATCACCAGCAGGAGATGGGGCAGGGTATAGACGCCGATCAGGAGCAACTCGGTGTTGAAGATGAACATGAAGGGCAAGATGCCGGTCCGGATGCTGTACCAGAACGCCGTCGCCCCGGTTTTCAGGAAATCGCCCTGGGAAATCGCGGCGGCCGCAAACGCGGCGAGACCCACGGGCGGCGTGACATCCGCCATCAATCCGAAATAGAAGACGAACATGTGCACGCCGACCAGCGGCACCACCAGCCCGGACTGCGCACCGAGCTCGACCACGACCGGCGCCATCAGTGTCGAGACGACGATGTAGCTGGCGGTGGTGGGCATGCCCATGCCGAGAATGAGGCAGATGACGGCGACCAGCACCAGCATGCCAATGATGTTGCCTGACGAGATCGTTTCCACGACCTCGGTCATCACCAGCCCCAGGCCGGTGATGGACACGGTACCCACCACGATGCCCGCCGCGGCAGTGGCGATGGCGATACCGATCATGTTGCGCGCGCCCGTGCCTAATCCGTCGATGAGGTCGTGCCAGCCTGCGCGGACCTGGGAGAACGGCTGCAGCTGTCCGCGGAAAAGCGCGAGCAATGTTTTCTGGGTCAACAGGATGCAGATCAAAAGCGCCGTCGCATAAAACGCCGAGAGCCCCGGCGACAGGTGCTCCACCATCAGCGCCCAGATCAGCAGGATGACCGGCAGCAGATAATGCAGCCCGGCAAGGAGCGTCGTCCTGAGCTCGGGCAGCTCGATCACTTCCGCGTTCGGATCATCGATGACGAGATCCGGTTGCCCGGCGACTATCCGCAACAGCAGAATATAGGTGCCGGCGATGGCGGCCATGACGACCCACAGCGAGCCCTCGCCGAGGAAACCCTTGAGCCAGCCCAGGCCGTAGTAAACGCCATTGGCGAGCAGCACCAATCCGCACACGGTCATGAGGATGCCCGCGAGCCGGCCCAGCGACGAGGTTCCCGGCCGGCGGGGCAAACCCTTGATGCCGGCCTTGCACGCTTCGAGGTGCACGATGTAGAAGAGCGCGATATAGGAAATCACCGCCGGCAGCGCGGCGTTCTTGCAGATTTCCGCGTACGAGACTCCGACGTACTCCGCCATCAGGAAAGCGGCAGCGCCCATCACCGGCGGCATGATCTGGCCGTCGACGCCCGCAGCGGTTTCGATCGCGCCGGCTTTTTCCGCGCTGTAGCCGACGCGTTTCATGAGTGGAATGGTGAAGGTGCCGCAGGTCACGACATTGGCCACCGAGGAGCCGGAGATCATGCCCATCATTCCGGAGGACACCACCGCCGCCTTGGCCGGGCCGCCGCGCATGTGACCGAGAAACGCGAACGCAACCTTGATGAAGTAGTTGCCTGCCCCGGCCTTTTCGAGCAGCGAGCCGAACAATACGAACAGAAAGATGTAGCTCGCCGAAACGCCGATCGCAACGCCGAATACGCCCTCGGTGGAAAGCCAGTAATGCGACACGGCCTTCGACAACGACACACCCTTGTGCTGGATGAGGTCCGGCATGTAGGGGCCGGCGAAGGCATACACGAGCATCAGGACCCCGATGATCGCAAGCGGTGGTCCAACGACGCGGCGCGTGGCTTCGATGAGGAGCACCATGCCGGCCAGCGCGGTCACGAAATCGAGTTGCGTGGGCTGTCCCGGCCGGGTCGCGAGCTCGCGGTAGAAAAGAAAAAGATAAGCACCGCAAAACGCGGCGACGATCGCCAGCACCCAATCCTGGGCGGGAATGTATTGCCGTGGCGACGCCTTCGAGAACGGATACGCGAGGTACGCCAGAAACAGCGCGAAGCCCAGATGCAGCGCGCGCATCTCGGTATCGTTGAGAATGAAGATATTGAACGTGAACGGAAACGGCGAGGCATACCACAGTTGCAGCAGCGACCAGACG
>JBDUCE010000006.1:0-18713 GCA_040003635.1 Betaproteobacteria bacterium | reverse complement strand
GGCGATGGCGACGACTAAGGGCACTCCGAGGGTGAAGCGATGAACGATTCCGGCGCAGTGGAAGATTTGCGGTTCGACCCGACGCGCATTATCCGCGCTCCGCGGGGTGCCACGCTCACCTGCAAGAACTGGCTCATCGAGGCCGCCTACCGGATGCTGCAGAACAATCTCGACCCGGATGTCGCGGAAGACCCGCAGCACCTCGTGGTTTACGGCGGCAGCGGCCGGGCCGCGCGCAACTGGCCGTGTTACGACGCAATCATCCGCGCACTGATAGCGCTCGAAGAGGACGAGTCCCTGCTCATCCAGTCGGGCAAGGCGGTCGGCGTGTTCAAGACCCATCCTGACGCGCCGCGCGTGCTGATCGCAAACTCCAACCTGGTGCCTTACTGGGCCACCTCCGACAAGTTCAGCGAGCTCGACCGGGCCGGCCTCATGATGTACGGGCAGATGACCGCGGGTTCGTGGATCTACATCGGCTCGCAGGGCATCGTGCAGGGGACGTACGAAACCTTCGTCGAGGCGGGGCGGCAGCACTACGGGGGCGATCTCGCCGGACGATGGATCCTGACCGCGGGCCTGGGCGGGATGGGCGGCGCGCAGCCGCTCGCTGCGGCGTTGGCCGGCGCGTCGAGCCTCGTCGTGGAGTGTCAGGAATCGCGCATCGATTTTCGGCTGCGCACCCGTTACCTCGACCGCAAGGCCCGCACGCTCGACGAGGCGCTGGCCATCATCGAGGAAGCGATCCGGCGCAAGGCTGCCGTTTCGGTGGGCCTCCTCGGCAACGCCGCGGAAGTGCTGCCTCAATTGCTGCAACGCGCCCGACAAGGCGGCCTGCGACCCGATCTCGTCACCGACCAGACCTCGGCGCATGACCTGGTGCACGGCTACCTGCCCGCCGGCTGGACGGTTACGCGCTGGCAGCAGGCACAACAGTCGGACCCCAAGGGGCTGGAAGCGGCTGCGCGGCAATCCATCGTCGCGCACGTCAACGCCATGCTGGCGTTCCAGCAGATGGGCATCCCCACCGTCGATTACGGCAACAACATCCGTCAGGTCGCATGGGAGCAAGGCGTTGCCAATGCCTTCGACTTTCCGGGATTCGTACCGGCCTATATCCGGCCGCTGTTCTGCCGCGGCAAGGGCCCCTTTCGCTGGGTCGCTCTCTCCGGCGATCCGGAGGACATCTACAAGACCGACCGCAGGATGAAGGAGCTCTTTCCGGAGGACGCGAGCCTGCACCGGTGGCTCGACATGGCGCGCGAACGCATCGCCTTCCAGGGTCTTCCGGCCCGGATCTGCTGGATCGGCCTGGGTGAGCGCGACCGCGCCGGGCTCGCGTTCAACGAGATGGTGCGTAGCGGCGAGTTGAAGGCCCCGATCGTCATCGGCCGCGATCATCTCGACTCGGGATCGGTGGCGAGCCCGAATCGAGAAACGGAGGCGATGCAGGATGGGTCGGACGCCGTGTCGGATTGGCCGCTCCTCAATGCGCTCTTGAGCACCGCGGGCGGCGCCACGTGGGTGAGCCTGCATCACGGCGGCGGCGTGGGGATCGGATTTTCGCAGCATGCCGGCGTGGTGATCGTGTGCGACGGCACCGACGCGGCGGCGAAGCGTATCGCGCGGGTGCTATGGAACGATCCCGCGACGGGGGTCATGCGGCACGCCGATGCGGGCTATGAAGAGGCGATCGAATGCGCGCGCCGCTTTGATCTCAAGCTGCCGTTTCTCAATTGATACGGCCCGTGCCTTTGCGGGGCAGCGCCGCCGTGGACTCGATCGGCCATGCGCTGCTGCAGCCGTCCGACTACCGGGTCATGCCCTGGAAGAATGGCGGTGGCACGACCCGCGAGATTGCGGTGTATCCCGACGCAGGCGATCTCGCCGATCCAAGCTTTCTGTGGCGGGTGAGCATGGCTGACATCGTTCAGTCCGGTGCGTTCTCGCGCTTCTCTGGCTACGACCGCACGCTGATCCTGATGAATGGCCGGGGCCTGCTGCTGCAATGCGATGGCGAGCCCGCCGTAACCCTGGACGCGCCGTACCAGCGCCTCGATTTTGCGGGCGAGTGCGCCACCCATTGCACGCTCACCCACGGCCCCGTGCGCGATCTCAATGTGATGGTGGCACGCGGCGCGGCGAGCGCGCTCACTGCGGTGTTGCGGCCCGGACCTCAACCGGTCGAGCACGCCGTCGATGGACAGACCGTGCTGCTGCATTGCGCGGAAGGCTCGATCACCGTCGCGGCTCGCGGCCATGACATCTGGGACATCGGTGAGGGCGAGACCCTCAGGCTCGACGGCGGCGACCACGCGCCGGCATCGGTGCTGCTGCGCTCATCGGGCGCCATACCCGCCACCGGCGCCGCCACCACCATCATCACCCTCCGGATTGCCGTGCAACAGGACGCGCAGGGTCGCCCGACAGCGACGCGCTCCGGACCCGCGGGCCGCGCGTGAGTGGAGCAGCGCCCGCGAGCACGCCATGGGACGCGGTGTGGACCCACGCGCGCCTTGCGACCATGGTGCCCGGCACGCCGTATGGCGGAATCGACGACGGCGCCCTGGGCATCGCCGCCGGCCGCATCGCATGGGTGGGTCCGCGCGCAACACTTCCAGCCGCGGGCAAGCTGCCGTCCGTCGCGCTACACGATGCGGGCGGGCGGTGCATCACCCCGGGTCTCATCGATTGCCACACCCATCTCGTGTATGCGGGCAACCGTGCGCACGAATTCGAGCAGCGGCTAAACGGCGTGTCGTACGAAGAAATTGCGCGCGCCGGCGGCGGCATCGCCTCGACCGTCACGGCCACGCGCGCGGCCACCGAGGACGCGTTACTCGCGCAATCGGCGCCACGGCTCGAAGCGCTGCTGCGGGAAGGGGTGACGACCATCGAGATCAAGTCGGGCTATGGTCTCGATGCCGCAAACGAAGCGAAGATGTTGCGTGTGGCGCGCCGGCTGGGCCGTGACCTGCCGGTAACGGTACGCACCACGTTCCTTGGCGCGCATGCCCTGCCACCCGAATTTGCCGCCCGACCTGACGACTACATCGGCTTCCTGTGCGAAACCGTGCTGCCGGCCATCGTGGCCGCTGGCCTGGCCGATGCCGTGGACGCGTTTTGCGAAACGATCGGTTTCACTCCCGCACAAACGGAGCGGATGTTTCGCGCGGCACGCGGCGCCGGCCTTCCCGTCAAGCTTCACGCCGAGCAGCTCTCTGATCAGGAAGGTGCTGCCCTCGCCGCAAGATTCGGCGCGCTGTCCGCGGACCATCTCGAGCACCTTTCGCCGGCGGGTATTGCCGCGATGGCCAGGAGCGGCACCGTCGCCGTCCTGCTGCCGGGCTCTTTCTATTTTTTGCGCGACACCAAGCTGCCTCCGGTCGAGGCCCTGCGACGGGCGGCGGTGCCCGTCGCCATTGCCACCGACTGCAATCCCGGAACATCACCCACCACATCGCTGCTGCTCATGCTCAACATGGCGTGCACGCTCTTTCGCATGACACCGGCCGAAGCCCTGGCGGGCGTTACCCGCAACGCAGCGCGTGCCCTTGGCCTGCAGGACCGATGCGGCATGCTGCAACCCGGCATGGACGCCGACTTCGTGGTGTGGGACATCGATTCGCCCGGCGAACTCGCCTACCGGATCGGTTACAACCCGTGCCACGCCGTGGTGCGTCACGGCAGTACCGTCACTCGGACGCGTCCCGTTCGTTCTGTGACCATTGACAACTGACAACTGGCAACTGGCAACTGATCGTGGAACCATTCACTTTTGCGCAAGGCCGCGTGCCGCTGCTGGTAAGCATGCCGCACCCGGGCACTTACATTCCGGAATCGCTGGCGCCGGATCTGACGGTGGAAGCCCGCGGCCTGCCCGATACCGACTGGCACGTGCCGCGCCTCTACGATTTCCTGGATGAAATCGGCGCGAGCGTACTGGTCGCGACGCACTCGCGCTATGTGATCGACCTCAATCGCGATCCGGACGGCACGCCACTCTATCCGGGGGCGAGCAATACCGAGCTGTGTCCGACGGCGCTGTTCAACGATCGCCCGATCTATCTGCCCGGCAAAGCACCCGGCCCGGGAGCTATCGCCGCGCGCCGCGACAGTGTCTGGGCGCCGTATCACCGCCAGCTTCACCAGGAATTACAACGCCTGCGCGCCCGCTTCGGCGTCGCGATGCTGCTCGACGCCCATTCCATCCGTTCCGAGGTCCCCCGTTTTTTCGACGGCCGCCTGCCCGACCTCAATCTCGGGACCAGCGACGGTGCGGCGGCACATCCGGCGCTCGCCTCGCAACTGCTCGCCCGGTGCCGGCAGGAGAGCCGCTACACCAGTGTGCTCAATGGCCGCTTCAAGGGTGGCTACATCACGCGCCATTACGGCCGTCCCGGCGACGGCATCCATGCGGTCCAGCTCGAATTATCGGAACGCATCTACATGCAAGAGGATGCGCCCTACGCTTTCGACGAGGCCCTCGCCGCGCAGTTGCGGCCGCTTCTCAGGTCGTTGTCGAGCATGATGGCCGCGTGGGCCGCCGCCGCGCGTTAGCGACCATGCGACGACTTTTCGCCACCGATGCCTGGCTGCCCGACGGCTGGGCGCACAACGTGCGCATCGACGTCGACGCGCGTGGAATGATCACGCGCCTCGAACGTGACGTGGACGCTCCGGGCGAGGGCCTGGAACGCATCGCCGGCATCGTATTGCCCGGCCTGTGCGACCTGCATTCACACGCCTTCCAGCGCGCGTTGGCGGGCCTCACCGAACATAGCGACGCACGCACGGCCGGCGACAGCTTCTGGACGTGGCGCGAGACCATGTACCGCTTCGCGGCCCGCATGAATCCCGGGCAACTCGAAAGCATAGCGGCGCAAGCGTATCTCGAGCTCCTCAAAGGCGGGTACACCTCCGTCTGCGAGTTTCACTATCTGCATCGTGACCTTGATGGCGCGCCCTATGCCGATGCCGGGGAGATGGCAGAGCGCATCGTCGCCGCAGCAGCACAGGTCAACATGGGGTTGACTCTGCTGCCGGTGCTGTATGTGACCTCGAATTTCGGCGGCTCGCCGCCGCACGCGGGCCAGCGTCGCTTTCTCACCGATCCACAGGGGCTGCTGCGGTTGATCGCCGACATGAGACAGCGTCACGGTAGCGCCATCGCGGTCGGGGCCGCCCCGCATTCACTGCGGGCGGTGCCCCCGGCGGCGCTCGATGAGCTGGTATCCGGGCTTGATGCCATGGACGACGAGGGTCGACCGCGCGCGCCGCTGCACATCCATATCGCCGAGCAGACGAAGGAAGTCGACGATTGCCTCGCCTGGAGCGGAGCCCGGCCGGTGCAATGGCTATTGCACGCACAGCCGGTGGGCCCGCAATGGTGCCTCGTCCATGCGACGCACATCACCGCCGCGGAAACGCAGGCGTTGGCGGCGAGCCGCGCCGTCGTGGGCCTGTGCCCCACGACGGAGGCCAATCTGGGCGATGGCCTTTTTCCGCTTTCCCAGTTCACCGGCCACGACGGTGTGTGGGGCATCGGCAGCGACAGCAATGTGTCGAGCACTGCGATGGAAGAACTGCGCTGGCTCGAATACGGCCAGCGGTTGATGCGACGGCAGCGCAACGTGATGGCACCGCCGGGCGGGGGCTCGGTGGGTGAGGCGCTTTACGGTGCCGCCTTGCGCGGCGGGGCGCAGGCCTCCGGCCGCACGATCGATGGATTGCAGGTGGGGCAACGCGCCGATCTGGTCGTGCTCGATCCCGATCATCCGTCCTTGATGGGCAAGGTCCGCGAGCAGTGGCTCGATGCGCTGGTGTTTTGCGGCCACGCCAATCCGATCCGCGACGTGATGGTGGGCGGCCAGTGGTCCATTCGCGACGGACGGCATGCGCAGGAGGATCGCATTGCGGCGCGTTTTGGCGACACGGTGCGCGCGCTCGCGCAAGCATGAGCATTTGCAGATCGCCCAAAGTGTCATTCCGGCGCACGCGGAAATCCACATTCCCGGGTTTTTCGTGGCGGGATCACGTCAGATCGCCAAACTCGTCATTCCCGCGAACGCGGGAATCCACCTTTGCGAGTGCAGCGGATCACTTCAGATCACCAAACTCGTCATTCCCGCGAACGCGGGAATCCATTTTCTCGGGCGCAAGTCGTATCAGCTCAAAATTAAAATGGATCCCTGCGTTCGCAGGGATGACCGTGGAGTGCCGTCGCTTTCGCCCGGGGCTACGCTTCAACACGGAACCCATGGATGAGCCATCGATGAAACCGATCTTCATGCACTATCTCAATGGCATCGATGTCGCGGCACTGGATTTTACCGACGACGAGATCCTGGCGGCCGTCGAGTCCGGCCTCCTGGCGCAAGGGCGCGGGGAGACGGTCATCGAGCCGCGGGTGCATCTCATCCCCGATGCCGCGTTCAACGGCCATTTCAACGTACTGCGCGGCTACGTCGCGCCGCTCGGTCTCGCGGGTGTCAAGATCGTCGGCGATTACGTCGACAACTACAAGCAGGATCTCCCCTCCGAGATGGCGCTTCTGAATCTCTTCGATCCGCGCACCGGAATGCCGGTGGCGGTGCTCGATGCCAGCGCCATCACCGACATGCGGACCGGCGCGCTGACCGCGCTGGGCGCGCGTCATCTGGCGAGGAAGGGCAGCAGGATCCTCGGCCACATCGGTGCGCGCGGCACGGCGTACTGGAATGTGCGCCTCCTCGACCGGTTGTTCGATTTCGACGAAATCCGCGTTCACTCGCGGCGCCGGGAAAGCCGTGATGCGTTTGCGCGACGGCTGTCCACCGATCTCGGCAAGGACGTGCACGCGACCGATGACTGGGAATCGTGCGTTCGCGGCGCCGATATCGTGGTCGAGGCATCGCGGCTCGATAAGCCGACGCCGTTGCTTCGCACGGAATGGATCAAGCAAGGCGCCTTCGTCGTACCTTACGGAACCATGAGCGCCGTCGAGCTCTCGCTCACCGACATCATGGACAAGCTCGTCGTCGACGACTGGGGCCAATGCAAGGGTGGGATGTTCGGCTCGCTGCGGGCCCACGTCGAAGCCGGAAAACTATCGGCAGCGACGTTGCACGCCGAGCTCGGCCAAATCGTTGCGGGGACGAAACCGGGGCGCGAGCGCGATGACGAGACGAACCTGTTCTGGCATCGCGGCCTTTCCATCAGCGATATCGCGCTCGGCCACGCCATGCTCGAGAAAGCTGCGCGACTCGGCATTGGCCAGCAACTGCGCTTTGCGTGAAATCTGCCGCGCAGCGACCGGGATCCGACCGATGAATGCTCTCTTGTGGGTGTTGTGGCTATCGCTACCGTTGTTTGCGCTCCCGTCGATCGCGTTGGGCGCGGAAGGCTATCCCACCAAGCCCATCCGGCTGATCGTCCCCTTTCCACCGGGCGGGCCGGCCGATGTCCTGGCGCGGATGGTGGGCGAAAAGCTCGGTGCCAGCATGGGCAAGCAGGTGGTTGTCGATAACCGCCCGGGTGCCGGCGGCAACCTTGGCATGGAGCTCGCCGCCAAAGCTTTGCCTGACGGCTACACGCTGGTGCTCGCTCCTGCCGGCAATCTCACCGTCAATCCCAGTCTTTACCGCAACGTGCCCTACGATGTGGCGAAAGATTTCGCAGCAGTGAGCGTGCTCGCTGCAGTACCCAACATCCTGGTGGTGCATCCATCGGTGCCGGTCAACACGATCGCCGAGCTTGCGCAATACGCGAAAGCGCACCCGGGAGCGCTCAACTTTTCTTCACCCGGTCCCGGCAGCGGCGCGCATCTCGCCGGTGAGTTATTCAAGAGCATGGCCGGCGTCGACATGGTCCACGTCCCGTACAACGGCATTGCGCCCGCCGTCACCGCGGTGTTGGGCGGGCAGGTGCAGCTCATGTTCGCCGGCGCACCCGCGGTGCTGCAACACGTGAAAGCGCGCAAGCTCAAGGCGCTGGGCGTCGCGAGTCCAGGACGCCTGGCCGCCGTTCCGGAGATGCCGACCATCGCCGAATCCGGATTGCCGGGGTTCGATGTCACATCGTGGTACGGCATTGTTGCGCCCGCAGGCACTCCCACCGAAGTCATCGCGCGGCTGCAGCGGGAGTTGGAGAAGGCGCTGCGCGCCCCGGATGTGCGCGAAAAGCTCGGCGGTCTCGGAGCGGAGCCGATCGGCAACTCACCCGCCGAATTCGACGCCATGATTCGTTCGGAAACCGCGAAGTGGCGCAAGATCGTGAAGGACGCAGAGATCACGGCCGAATGATCGCCAATGCCCGCATGTATAGCGTCAATGCCGCGACGGAGGCGGCATGGCGCGAGCTCCTCGCATGGGTCGCCGCGCGCGCCGATTTCGATTGCGAGGTCATCGATTATCCGGCGCCGCAGCCCCTGCCCGAGCTGTGGGCGCGCGCCGATCTGGGCTGCGCGTTCATGTGCGGCTATCCACTGTCACAAAGCAATCCGCAGCCCGTAGTGCTCGCGGCGCCGGTGCCCAGTCCGGAGCGCTACGAAGCTCGCCCCGTGTATTGGACCGATCTGGTCGTGCGCGACGATTCGTCCATCGTGCAGCCGGTTGACGCGCTGGGACGGCGCATGGCCTATACGACCCCCGGCTCGCAGTCGGGCTATCAGGCGCCGCGCCATTTCTTTGCGCGCTACGCGAGCTTTGACCGGAAGTCGCTCTTTTCCGATCTGGTCGGCCCACTCATTACCCCGCGCAGGGTCGTAACCGCCATTGTCGACGGCGATGCCGACATCGGACCGGTCGACAGCTATGCGCTGGATCTCCTGCGCTTGCACGAGCCCGCGCTGGTGGCCCGGCTACGCATCGTGGCGTCGACCCCGCCCACCCCCATCCCGCCCCTCGTTGCCGCCCCGACGATCGCGCCGCCGATCGGCGCGCGTCTTACCGCAGCGCTGCTTGCAGTCGGTGCTGCATCGGCGTTGCAAGCGGTGCGCAGGACCCTCCTTCTGCGCGGCTTTGTCGCGGCCGACACCAAGACGTATGACCTGCTTGCGCAGCAGGCCGCGGATACCGATCGCACGGGTTACGTGCATCTTCAGTGACCGACCCCGGAGCGCGCCTGAATGACTCACGCGCGCCGGACCCATCGTCAACGGGCCGGCCCGTTGACACCCGGATGCGTTCTGTCAGAATGCCCCACTCTCGAACGTCGCCTTCACAGCAGGAGCATCCCATGCGTATGACCGGCCTTTTGCAAAAATTGTTTTTGGCTGCCGCCGCCCTGGCGCTTTCGCTTCCGGCGCTCGGCCAGGTCCGCGTCGGCTCCAAGAATTTCACCGAGCAGTTCATCGTGGCCGAGATCTACGCCCAGGCACTGGAGGCCGCCGGCATCAAGGTGGAGCGAAAGTTGAATCTCGGCGGCACGCTGATTGCACAAAAAGCGCTCGAGGAGAAGCAGATCGATCTTTATCCGGATTACACCGGAACGATGCTGCTGGTGGTCCTCAAGGCCGAGCCGATGACCGACCAGAAGGCGGTTTACGACAAGGTCAAGGCCGAATACGCGACCCGGGGCTTCGTGGTGCTGAACGAATCACCGATGAACAATACCTACAACATGGTCGTGCGGCCGGAGACGGCGGCGCAATACAAGCTCGAAACGCTGTCGGACCTCACGCGCGTGGCGAAGGAACTGAAGATCGGCGCAGGCCCCGAGTTTCGCGATCGCAAGGATGGATTGCCGGGGCTCAAGGCCAAGTACGGCATGGAGTTCAAGGAAGACCTGCAGATGGCGATCGGCCTGCGCTACCAGGCGCTCGCGAACAAGCAGATCGATGTCGTCAACGGCTACGCGACCGACGGCATGATCAGCGCACTCAAGCTGAAGCGATTGAAGGACGACAAGAACCTGTGGCCGCCGTATTACCTGGCACCGATCGTGCGCAAGGATGCGCTCGATGCCAACCCGAAAATCGCCGAGGTGCTCAATCGCGTCGGCGCCATGATCGATGAAGCGACCATGGCGGAGATGAACTACAAGGTGGACGGCGACAAGGAAGAGCCGAAGGACGTGGCACGGGCATTCCTGAAAGCCAAGGGCGTGGTGCGCTGATCCCGGCACCGCGTGTGCCGGCCGCGGCGGGATGAGCCATGGCGCCGCGGCCCATCGACCTTCCGGGTGCGCCACCGCCAAGCGGCGCCGGCATCAGGCCCCCGACCGTGAACCCGGCCGCCATCACCCTGGGCGATCACGCGATCACGATCGCCGAGGTCGTGCGCGTGGCGCGCCAGCAGGCAACCGTCACCCTGGGTGAGCGCGCCCGGGCCCGTGTAGCGGCAGCACGCGAGGTGGTGGAGCGCCTCGCCCAATCGAGTGCTCCCTTTTACGGCGTGAACACGGCACTGGGCGCCAACACCGGCGCGCCCATTGCACCCGAAGACCGTGCCGCCTACCAGAAGCGCGCCGTCCATGCCCGTGCCGTGGGTGTGGGCGCTCCGTTTCCCGTCGACACCGTGCGCGCCGCCATGTTCTCGCGTGCTGCGGGGATGGCGGCGGGCGGGTCCGGTGTTTCGCCGGCGGTGCTCGATGCATTGCTGGCGATGCTCAATGCCGGCGTTCATCCGCGTGTACCGAGCAAGGGATCGATTGGCGTGGCCGATCTCGCTTCGCTGTCGCACCTCGCCCTGCCACTACTCGGCGAGGGAGAGGCGGAGTACCAGGGTGTCCTGTATCCCGGCGCCGAGGCGCTCATGCGTGCCGGACTGACGCCGATTACCCTTGCCGCCAAAGACGGCCTGGCACTGATCAGCTCCAATGCCGCCACCGTGGGGCACGCCGCGCTGGTGCTCACCGATTGCAGCCGGGCGCTCGATGCGCTCAATGTGGCAACCGCACTTTCATTCGAAGGCTTTCGCGCCAACTTGAGCCCGCTCGATCCGCGCGTGCATGCGGCCCGCCCCGCACGCGGCCAGGCGTTCATTGCCCGGCGCCTTTGCAGCCTCCTCGAGGGCAGCGCGCTGTGCGCTCCCAACGCCGCGCGGCGGGTGCAGGATCCGTTATCGCTGCGCTGCGTCACGCAGGTGCACGGCGCTGTGGCAACGATGCTGTGGCGCTGCCGCGACGACATAGCACTGGAGTTGAACAGCGCCGCCGAGAGTCCGCTGGTGCTCGCCGAAACCAATGAGATGCTTTCGAACGGCAACTTCCATATCGCCGAACTCGCGCTTGGCTTCGACGCGCTGGGGCTTTCGCTCGCACAGATCGCGCTCCTTTGCGTCGAGCGCTGTCAGCGTCTGTATTCGCCGGCCTACTCGGGGTTGCCCTTGCAACTCACGCGCCGGGGACCGGAGCATTCCGGGTTCGCGACCCTGCAAAAAACACTGACCGCCCTCTACAACGAGCTGCGGCATCTCGCCAATCCTGCTTCGCTCGACTGCCTTCCGGTTTCCGAGGCCGTCGAGGACCACGCATCGATGGCCGCCAACGTGGTGGCCAAGACGGCGGCGATGGTGCCCAACCTGCGTTATCTCGCCGCCATCGAGCTCATGTCCGCGGCGCAGGCCATCGACCTGCGCGGCACCGGCCGGGAGACCCTGGGCGAGGGCGCGCGCATGGCGTATGACGCCGTGAGGAGCTGCGTCCCCCTCCTGGATGAAGATCGACCGCTGGGTCCCGACGCCGAAACCGTGGCGGCACTCATTGCCGACGACAAAATCGGCGTGGTCGACCTTCTCGCTTAGCCCCCTCGATGAAATGGCTCTTCAACAACTGGGATCAAGTGCTGCTGGCGCTCGGCCAGCATATCGTGATCGCATCCACGTCCATCGGCATCGCGTTTGTCATTTCGCTCATTGTCGGGGTGTGGGCGGCCCGGCACGAGTCGGTCTTTCGCGCCGCCATCGCCCTGACCGGTCTCCTCTACACCATTCCGACACTGGCGTTTCTGGCGCTGCTGATACCGATCGTCGGCCTGGGCAAGACCAACGCAATCATCTGCATGGTGGCCTTCTCGCTCATGATCATGGTCCGCAACGTGGCCACGGGGATTCGCGAAGTGCCGCGCGAGGTGGTCGATGCGGCACGCGGGATGGGCATGACCGCGCTCGAGATTCTGACCAGGATCGAGTTGCCGCTGGCATTGCCGGTCATCGTCGCCGGATTGCGCATCGCCACGGTCACGGTGATCAGCGTCGCCGTGGTCGCGGCCTACGTCAATGCCGGCGGCCTCGGCACGCTGATCTTCAACGGCATCAGCAACGATCATGCGCCCAAGATCTGGACCGGTGCACTCACCGCCTGTGCGCTTTCCATCGCCGCCGACTTGAGCCTCGCACGGCTCGAGGGTTGGCTGCGACATCGGGCCAATTGAGAGGATTTGGCGTGTTGCTCCTCGAGGCTTGGCAGTTCATCGTCGAGCACCCGGCTCGCTTCTGGGGTGCCTTGGGAACACACACCGCGCTTTCCGCGAGTGCCCTTGCCATCGCCATCGCCATCGCGGTGCCGATTGGCGTGTGGCTCTCCGGGACACGCCGCGCCGCGCTCGTCGCCATCACCGCGGCCAACATCGGACGCACGCTGCCCTCGCTCGCAGTCCTGGCGTTGGTGATGCCATTGCTCGGCACGGGTTTCCTGCCCTCGCTGCTCGCGCTCACCCTGCTCGCGCTGCCGCCGATCCTGCTCAACACCTACACCGCCATTCGCCAGGTCGAGCCCGAGATTGTCGATGCCGCGCGCGGCATGGGCATGACCCGTACGGAAATCATGCGCAAGGTCGAAATTCCGATCGCCATTCCGCTGATCTTCGCCGGCATCCGCACGGCTGCGGTCCAGGTCGTGTCCGGTGCGGTATTGGCGGCGTATATCGGAGGTGGGGGCCTCGGCGATTTCATTACCGCCGGTATTGCCATGATGGCGCTGCCACAGTTATTGGTGGGTGCGATTCCCGCGACGCTGTTGTCGATCGGCACCGATCAGCTCTTCGGGCGCCTGCAACGCGCGCTCACGCCCAAAGGCCTGTGATGGATGCGGCTATCCGATGATCGAAATCAAGTCCCTGGTGAAGCACTTTCCCGGCGCGGCGCGCCCGGCAATCGATCACCTGACACTGGAGATCGCCGACGGAGAGGTCTGCGTCCTGATCGGCCCGTCGGGGTGCGGCAAGACCACCACCATGCGCATCGTCAACCGCATGATCGAGCCTGACTCCGGCGTAGTGACGGTGGGCGGCCGCAACATCATGGAGCTCGATCCGGTGGATCTCCGGCGCAGCATCGGTTACGTCATCCAGCAGGTCGGGTTGTTTCCGCACTGGTCGATCGCCGACAACGTGGCCACCGTGCCGCGGTTGCTGGGGTGGGACGCCTCGAAAGTCAACGCCCGCACGGACGAGCTGCTCTCGCTCGTGGGCATGGACCCGGCGATCTACCGCAGCCGGTTTCCGCGCGAGCTCTCCGGAGGCCAGAAGCAGCGCGTCGGCGTGGCGAGAGCCCTTGCCGCCGATCCGCCGGTCATGCTGATGGATGAGCCGTTCGGCGCCATCGATCCGATTACGCGAACCCGCTTGCAGGATGAGTTCCTGCGCATCCTTCGCATGCTGAAAAAGACCATCGTGTTCGTCACGCACGACATCGACGAAGCGATCAAGATGGGTGATCGCATCGCCATCCTGAAGGACGGTGCGCTCGTGCAATACGACACACCCGAAGCAATTCTGGCGGCGCCCGCAGACCCGTTCGTGGAGGCGTTCGTGGGCGCCGACCGCGCGTTGAAGCGCCTGTCGCTCATCACCGCTGCGGCGGCGAGCGAGCCGCTGGTTGGTGCGGCGCCGGTCCATGCAGTGCCGGCGGAGTCGAGTCTGCGCGATGCGTTGTCGCACATGCTCGAGTGGGGCATCGATGCCCTGGCGGTCGTCGATGCCCGGCGCGCACCGGTTGGCATTCTCACGTTGGCCGCGATCCGCGCCCGCACCGCGGACGCTACGCCGGAAGCGCACCTGCCCGAAGACTCTTGACCACCCTTGATCGGCGCCCCCGGCGAAGGTGACGGCAATTAATCGTTATCGCCGCGGACCACGGCGCACCACTGTCATCGCGTGATGACGACGGCGCACCACCGTCATCGCGTGAAGCTGGCGCACCACTGTCATCGCGTGAAGCGCCGGCGCTGCACCGTCATCGAGTGATGCTGGCGCACAACCGTCATCGTGTGAAGCGCCGGCGCACCACCGTCATCGAGTGAGGCTGGCGCACCACTGTCATCGCGTGAAGCGCCGGCGCACCACCGTCATCCCTGCGAACGCAGGGATCCATTTTGACTTTGAATCGGACCCTTGGCGGGCCTGAAAAAATGGATTCCCGCGTTCGCGGCGCGTTCGCGGAAATGACGAAGGGATGTGGGGCCGTCGAGACTCCGCGCGCGCCGCAAGCGTCGTCAGAGCGACGAGGGATCGAACGATGGAAACCCTTCCGGTCTCGCCGCAGCCGCAATGGCACCGCTGCGCACCAGTTCGGCCGCGGCGGCGATATCGGGCGCCATGAACCGGTCATCGTGAAGATGGGCGATGCGCCCGCGCACGCTGGCACGCACCCGTTCCAAGGGAGCGCTCGAGGTAAGCGGCGCCCGCAAGTCGAGGCCCTGCACGCCGGCCAGGAGCTCGATCGCCACGACGTGGACGGCATTCCCGGCCATCGCCGTCACCCGCCGCGCACCGTGGGTCGCCATCGAAACATGATCCTCCTGGTTGGCTGAAGTCGGGATCGAATCGACGCTCGCGGGATAGGCGCGTTGCTTGTTTTCGGAAACGAGGGCGGCGGCGGTCACCTGGGGAATCATGAAGCCGCAGTTGAGCCCCGGGCGCGCCGTCAGGAACGCGGGCAATGTGGAGAGCGCAGGGTCGATCAGCATGGCGAGGCGCCGCTCCGAAAGCGAGCCGATCTCGCACACCGCCATTGCCATCTGGTCAGCGGCGAATGCAATCGGCTCGGCGTGGAAGTTGCCTCCGGAAATGACTTCGCCGGTATCGACGAACACCAGCGGATTGTCGGTGACGCCATTGGCTTCGATCTCGAGCGTGGCCGCCGTGTGCCGCAACAGGTCGAGGCACGCGCCCATCACCTGCGGCTGGCAGCGCAGGCTGTACGGGTCCTGCACCCGGCCGTCGCCGGTGCGGTGCGACGCCCGGATGGCGCTTCCCGCCATGAGGTCGCGCAACACCGCTGCCACGTCGATCTGGCCGCGATGCCCGCGCAGCGCCTGGATGCGCGCATCGAATGGCGCATCGGATCCCTTGGCCGCGTCGGTCGCGAGTGCGCCGGTCACGAGCGCCGCCTCGAACACGCGCTCGATCATGAACTGCCCGGCCATTGCCAGCGCGGTCGAGGTTTGGGTGCCGTTGAGCAACGCCAGGCCCTCCTTGGGACCCGGCACCAGCGGCTGCAGGCCTGCGCCGCGCAAGGCATCGGCCGCGGGGATGCGCTCGCCATCCCGGTACATCTCGCCCACCCCCATGAGGGCGGCTGTCATGTGCGCGAGCGGGGCGAGATCGCCGGAAGCGCCCACCGATCCCTGTGCCGGGACGACAGGGACCAGGTGGCGCGCGAGGCAGTCGAGCAGATGCTGCACGGTTGCGCACGATACGCCCGACGCGCCCCGCGCCAGTGCCGCCACCTTCAACGCCATCATCAGCCGGACGACCGCAATCGGCAGGGGCTCGCCAACCCCGCAGGCGTGCGACAGCACCAGGTTGTGCTGCAACACACCGAGGTCGGCGGCATCGATCGAAACACTCGCGAGCTTGCCGAAGCCGGTGTTCACGCCGTAAACGGGCTCGCCCTGCGCCACGATCTGCGCAATCACGCGAGCACCGGCCTCCACCGGCTGCCGCCAGCCTGCGGCCAGCGCGACGCCGGCGCCAAAGTACGCCGCGCGCCATGCCTGCAGCGGCACGGACCCCGGCACCAGAACGATGTCATGCTGCTTCATGAGTTGCATCCCACCTAAGGAACCTCTGAACAAGTCGCGCGGGTCGCAATCATCCGCATTTGGTCCTGCAGCGCAATCGTGCGGGACTTATTCAGAGGTTCCCCAACACGGTATTCCACCGGGGGGCAGCTTACCGGCGAAGGCGACGTGAAACCATTATCGCCGAGTCCTGCTGGTTCCGAACGGCCTACGCTCGAAGGATCCCCATGCCCGTGATTGACGCGGGTTGACGCGCGCGGCTCGAGCGCGCAGAATTTTTGACGGGATGCGTCGCGCGCCATGGTGCGCCGCGCCGCCGGGGAGATGATGAATGTCGCAGGGCCGCACGACTGATAGCCATGCTTCGCGATGGGATCGCCCGATCGTGGCGGCAGCGCTTGCCGGCATTGTGGTGTTGTCGTGGCTGTATCTGGTCCGAATGCACCTCGTCCCCATGGCGCTCCAGGTGCCGGAAATGGATGCGATTGCCATGGCATCGATGCCCGCTCCCTCGTGGACCGCCGGGTATTTCGTCGCCACCTTGCTGATGTGGGTCGTGATGATGATCGGCATGATGGTTCCCAGTGCCGCACCCACGGTCCTGCTTTTTGCCGCCCTGCAGCGGCACCGTGCGCCCGCTTCACCCCGCGGCCCCTATGCGGGCATTGCCCTTTTTTTGGCCGGTTACCTCGGCGCGTGGACCGCGTTCAGCGTCGTTGCCACGCTGGCGCAATGGCGACTGAGCATCGCGGGGCTGCTCACGTCCGACTTGATCGGTAGCGGATCGCTCGGCGGCGCTCTCTTCGTCGCGGCCGGACTGTATCAACTCACCCCGCTCAAGAACGCCTGCCTCGAGCACTGCCAATCGCCGGCCGGATTTCTGGTCCGGTACTGGGGTTCCGGAACGATCGCTCCGCTGCTCCTTGGCGCGCGGCACGGGGCCTATTGCCTCGGTTGCTGCTGGATGCTGATGCTGTTGCTGTTCGTGTTCGGAGTAATGAATTTGTTGTGGGTGGCCGCGCTGGGGATCTTCGTGCTGATCGAAAAACTCGCACCGCCCAGACCGCTGTTCGGAAAGATCAGTGCGGCCGTGATGATCCTAGTCGGGGGTGTGCTGCTGGCTTCCGGCTGAGGAATCCGCCGGGCGCAACGCGTCGCATGCGATCGATCCAGACCTCTGCGCGGCGCGTTTTTGCAATCAAACAAGGAGAGCATCGTGGCGATGGTCGAATGGTTCGTGAAGGGCAAGGAATTCGGCAACTGCAATTGCTCGTACGGTTGTCCATGCCAGTTCAATGCGTTGCCAACGCATGGCAACTGCATGGCCGCCGTCGGCTATCAGATCGACGAAGGCAAATTTGGCGATGTGAGGCTGGATGGCTTGCGAGCCGCCGCCATCTACAAATGGCCGGCCGCGGTTCACCAGGGCAACGGCACGATGCAGTTGATCATCGACGAGAGCGCCGACGCACGGCAGCGCGAGGCGCTGGTGGCGGTCATGACGGGGAAGGAAACCAAGGAGATGGCGACTGTCTGGTGGGTCTACTCCGCCATGTGTCCGACCAAGCTCCCGCCGTTATTCAAGCCCATAGAATTCAAGGTCGACGTCGACGGCCGCCGCGCGCGCCTGGTAGTGCCCGGTATTCTGGAGACCGTCGGCGAGCCCATTCGCAACCCGGTTACAGGCGCCGAGCACCGCGCCCGCATCGACCTGCCCAATGGCTTCGAGTACCGCTTCGGCGAGGTCGGCAGCGGCACCACCAAGGCCACCGGCGATATCCCGCTGGATCTTCAAAAAACGTGGGGGCTCTTTGCCAAAATTCATCTGAGTCATGCCGGCGTCGTAGCTTAGGAGGCTGTCGGAGTTTCCCCCGAGGTAGCCCCCCGCACTCATGCTTCAGCGAAGCGGTGACGGTGGGCACGATGCAAATGCGGTGCGCGCCACTGCGCCTTGGCGCCGATCGTCAGCGAGCGCTGGCCCGAAAGACTATAGCGCGAGTACCTCGACATCCAGCGCTCGCGCCGCGGCGAACAAACGATCGTCATACGTTGCGAGCTTGACGGTCTGTCCTTCGCTGCGCAGAAACTCGATGGACGCGAGGTGCAATGCGTCCAGCGTGCGTACGAATACCGGGAACGGCTCGAGGGCGCGCGCAAGCACGGGCGGCGCCAACTCCAGCATCGCAATCCGCCCGAGCAGAACACGCACTGCCTCGCCGTGAGAGGACGCCAGTTTGCGGGCGTAGATGCGAGTCCACAACTCGTATTGGAGCAGTCGGCTCGAGATCAAAACCTCATCCCATAGCGTAACCGGCGGTGCGCGGTCCTCGCCCAACAAGTGCGCGAGTGCCACGGAGGTGTCCAGATAGATCACCGCGCGTCTCGGTCGCGCATCAATTCGTCGACCAGTTCACGTGTCGGCGCGATGGGCAGCCGCGGCGGCGGCTCGCCGGAGACAAAAGCCGGGGGGGTAAGCCAGCCTTGGCGCACCGCTTCCGCCAGCCGGGCATCGGCCAGCAAGGTGCTGCGTTCGGCGCGCGGCGGCACCAGTTCGGCGATGATGCGATCCCGGTCAGTCACGAGCACCGTCTCGCCGGCGGCTGCCAAGCGCACATACTCGCTCAGCTTGTTTTTCAGAATTTTCAGACCCACGACTCGCATATTCCCATTGTAGCTACCGGTAGCTACTTTGTAAACAGGCACTTCGGGCAGGGCGCCAGAATCGCCAGCACGCGATACGCCGCGGCAACGTCGAAGTCCGGCGCATCGCG
>JBDUCE010000182.1:0-5551 GCA_040003635.1 Betaproteobacteria bacterium | reverse complement strand
TCTGGACCTTGCTGCTGGCATGGCCGGTGCTGCACGAACGCGTGCGTGGCATGCAATGGGTTGCCGTCGGGTGTGCACTTGCAGGCCTCGTGCTCGTCGTCGAACCGTGGCGCTGGCAGGGTGAGCTCGGCCCCAAGCTATGGGCGGTGCTTTCCGGCTTCGGCTGGGCAGCGGGAACCGTTGCCACCAAATATTTCCAACGCCGTCGTGGTTTCGACCCGCTTAATTTCATTGCGTGGCAGATGTTGGCGGGCGTGCTGCCATTGACGGTGCTGCCGCTGGTGTTGCCGGTGTCGCCAACGCAGTGGTCGGCGACGCAGGTCCTGCTGCTGGTATACGTGGGCGCGGTCTCCACCGCCGCGGGTTTTCTGCTGTGGCTCGCGGTGCTGAAGCATCTGCCCGCGGGAACCGCGTCGCTCAACATGTTCGCGATTCCGGTGATTGCGCTGATCGCCTCGATGCTGGTGTTCGGCGAAGCGCTGTCACGCAATGAGTGGCTGGGCATCGGCGCCATCGGGCTCGGCCTCGCCATCATCACGCTTCGCGCCTGGCGGGCCGGACGCCAGCGTGGCCCATCGCCGGAGCTCGCACCGCTCGAAGGCGGATAAGCGCACTGGCGGAACGGCTTCCGCCACGGCGCGGTAAGATGGCCTCGATCGATTGGCTTTGAGCTTTCGCTGCCTGCAATGCCTGACCCAGCCTCCCCTGATCTTTCCGGATTGCGCATCGACCGCAGTGCGCTTTCGCATCCGCCCCGCCGCCGTCGGTGGTGGTGGGCGGCGTTTATCCTGCTGGTGGCGGCCGCCGGCGGAGGGTGGTTGCTGCGGCCGCAGGCTGCCGTGGTGCGAACGGCGGCCGTGGTCACCACCTATCCGTCGCAGCAATACGTCGTGCTCAATGCGACGGGCTATGTGGTTCCCCAGCGGAAGGCAGCCATTGCATCCAAGGCGACCGGGCGCCTCGAATGGCTGGGCGTCGCGGAGGGCTCGCGCGTCAAGGCCGGGGAAGTGATCGCCCGGCTCGATGATCGCGACGTGACGGCGCAAGCACAGTCCGCGGCGGCGAACGTGTCGGCAGCGCGCGCCGCCCTGGCCCAGGTGGAGGCCGATGCCCGCGATGCCACTGCGTCATTGCGGCGCGACACCGAGTTGGTGGCCAAAGGATTCGTTTCCCAGGCATCGCTCGATGCCGCCAAGGCGCGTGCCGACCGGGCTAATGCGGGAGTCGCCAATGCACGGGCGGCGATCGCGGCGTCGGAGGCCGCGTCACGCAATGCCCAGGTCTCCGTGGATTACACCCTGATCCGGGCGCCGTTCGACGGCGTCATCCTTTCCAAGAGCGCCAATGTGGGCGATCTGGTGACGCCGTTTTCCTCCGCCGCCGATTCCAAGGGTGCGGTGGTGGCGATGGCGGACATGTCGACGCTGGAAGTCGAGGCCGATGTCTCGGAGTCGAGCCTTTCCAAGGTCCGCGTCGGGCAAGCGTGCGAGATTACCCTCGACGCGCTTCCCGACGCCCGCTTTCGCGGCCGCATCAGCCGCATGGTGCCGACCGTCGACCGGGCGAAGGCCACGGTGATGACCAAGGTGCGATTCGAGGCCATCGATCCGCGCATCCTGCCCGAAATGAGCGCCAAGGTTGCGTTCCTTTCGCGCGACGTGACGGCGGCCGAGCAGCAGCCCCTGCTTGCGCTCAGCACCGATGCGCTGGCGACTCGCGACGGGCGCACCGTGGCGTGGGTCGTGCGTGACGGACGCGCGGTGGAAGTGCCGGTGGAGGCCGGGCAAAAGATCGGTGACCTGACCGCCATTGCCGGTGAGTTGAAGCCGGGGGAGCGCGTGATCGTGAAGCCCGGCCCGGAGATTCGCAGTGGATCGCTGGTCAAAAGCGCAACGAAGTGAGCCCTGGTGACGAGGTGGCGGAAGGGACGCACGCGGGAGCGCGCTCGAACGTTGTCGACGATCAACCCTTGCCGCTGGTGTCGGTCCGCGGTCTCTCCAAATATTATGTCCGCGCCGGGCAGGTCATTCCGGTCCTGACGGATATCAACCTCGACGTGGCGGCGGGTGATTACGTCGCGCTGATGGGTCCATCGGGGTCGGGCAAGTCCACGCTCCTGAACCTGATCGCAGGCCTCGACAAGCCCAATGCCGGGTCGGTCGTGGTCGATGGCATCGATATCGCGCGGCTTTCGGAATCCGGGCTTGCGGGATGGCGCGCCGCCAACATCGGATTCATCTTCCAGTTCTACAACCTCATGCCCGTGTTGTCGGCCTTCGGCAATGTCGAGCTGCCGTTGCTGCTCACCCGCCTGTCGAGGCGCGAGCGGCGCCAACGCGTGAGCACGGCGCTCTCGCTTGTCGGCTTGACCGATCGCATGGAGCACTACCCGAACGAGCTATCCGGCGGCCAGCAGCAGCGCGTTGCCATTGCCCGTGCCCTCATTACCGATCCCACGCTGGTCGTGGCCGACGAGCCGACCGGAGACCTCGATCGGACGACGGCCGGAGAAATACTGGGGCTGCTCGATGGCCTCAACCGCCAGCTCGGCAAGACGATCATCATGGTGACGCACGATCCGAAAGCCGCCGAGAAGGCGCATCGGATGATTCACCTCGAGAAGGGCGTGCTGGCCGCCTGAGCGCCGGCGGAAGAGGCCCGCTCACCAGGCCGGCGCAGGCGGCGTAATCGCCATGGCTCGGGCAGGGCCAGCGTTGCGTTGCCCAAGATCTCCGGCGATCCGAACCAGCAAACGCAGCTCGGCGACCGCTTCGCCGGACATGCGTCCCATCTCCACCGAACCCGCGGCAAGGATGGCGGCGAGGTGACCGCTCGCCGCTGCGGTGCCCCAACTGCGTGTCAGGAGCTCGACGATGTCCGGGTGCGAGCGCTCGAGCGCGGAATGCGAGTGCTCCGCGACGATGAGCTCGTGTTCCAGGTCACGCGCCAGATCCTCTGCGGAAGGCTGCAGCAAGAGCGGCGCCGGCCGGACCTCCGCGGTGGATGCTTCGCGCCGGGGAACCTGCGCCGCCTGCGCCGGAGGCGTGGAGACGGCATCGTTCGCCACTTCCATGTCAGCGCGCATCCCCACCTGCTTGAACGTGACCGGCTCTTCGCTCAAGCTCGTGCGCGATGCCATGCGGTGTGACGGCGGACCGGTCAGCGCCCAGTCCTCCGAACCGTGGCCGCGCCGCCGCCGCCACAACAAGCCGCCGATGGTGAGCGCGGCGAGGCCTCCCAACGCGATCGCCAACGGCCACCCTTCATCCCAGGGAACACCGGCCGCCGCGGCCTCGTCCGCCTCACGCGGCATCGGCCGCGCTGTCCGCGGCGAAGCGGGTGGGCGCGGCGTGGGCTTGAGGGGCGGTGATTCGCCGGCTGTCACGCTGTTGTTTTGCAAGCGTTGAATCTCGCCATTGAGCTCCGCGACTTGCTGCTTAAGCGTTGCATTTTCGGCCGCGACGGCGGCGTTGGTGACGGGCCGCGGCATCTTCGCGTCGGAGGGCAAGGGCGTGGCACCTCCCAACGCTTCGGTTACCCCCGCAGCCCTGCTTGCAGCGCGGACGCCGGGTGCCGACGCTGCGGGCGCAGGCTGCACGGGATTTGCCACGGGGGTGGCGCGATTGCCGGCCTGAATGACGGGAATGACCGTGACTGCGGGAGCGGCGCCTGGCGTCGGCTCCGGGGTTGGAATTGCGCCCCCCGCCGCGGTGGCTGCGCTTGTTCCGGTATCGGACAATCGTGGTCCGGGTCGGCCGATGGCACGGATTACGCGGCCACTGCCGGGCGGATCCAGAAACAGCGTGTAGACCCGCGTGGCCCCGTCACAGGTCGTGCGCAACAGCAATCGCGTCACCGGCTCGCGCATCGGCGTCGCGGTCGACACCACGACCTGCGTTCCCGAGCTCTGTCGCTCGATGGCAACGCGGGCGGTCAGAATGTGCGGAACCCCGTCACTTTCGCGTGGCGAGACCACGCTAAGGCAACGCACGTCAAGGGTTTCTCCGGCATCGGAGCGCACCGGAATCGACAGCCGAAGCGGCTCGCCAAGATGGGAAAGCTGCCGTGCATCGCCCACCGTATCGGCCAACGCGAGCGGACTGATGACAAGGGCCAACGCCGCAGCAAAAAGGCGCCCGCCTGGATGGGTGCAGGACGCGAATATACTGGCGATGATGCGACCGGAGGTGGGCGGGCGAAGCTGCATTGCGGGCCGAGTGTGATGGCGGGCGTGGGCACGCGCGCATAATTGCGGTTGAAAGCCAGCAAAAAACATGCCCTGAAACCCGCGGCACCGACCGGCCCGACACCGCGTGGTGCGGCGCACTTCAAACGCCTTCGACCGACGTGTTCGTCATCCTTCTCGTCCTCCGCAACGCGTTTCGGCACCGGCTGCGGACCGCGCTGACCATTCTTGGCATCGTGGTCGCGATCACCGCGTTCGGATTGCTGCGCACGATCGTCGACGCCTGGTATGCCGGCGCCAATGCGAGTTCCAGCGCGAGGCTCGTCACGCGGAGCTCGGTATCGCTCGTGTTTCCACTTCCGCTGACGTATGCCGCGAAGATCCGGCAGGTTTCGGGCGTCACCGGCGTCACCTGGGCCAACTGGTTCGGTGGCGTTTACGTAAGCGAGCGCAACTTCTTTCCGCAATTCGCCGTCGACGCACCGTCCTATCTCGCGATGTATCCCGAGTTCATCCTGCCCCCGGATGAGAAAAAGGCCTTCCTCACTGACCGCCGCGGGGCGATTGCCGGGCGCAAGCTTGCGGATCAGTACGGCTGGAAGGTGGGAGACCAGATACCGCTGCGCGGAACGATCTTTCCCGGTACCTGGACCTTCAATCTCCGGGGGATCTATGAAGGCGCCGACCGCACCACCGATCAGTCGACGCTGTTCTTCCACTGGGATTATCTCAACGAAACGATGCGGAAGCTCTATCCTCGCCGCGCCGACCAAACCGGCGTTTTCATCGTCGGTCTACGCGACCCGTCGCGTGCAGCCGAAGTATCGGCCGCGCTCGATGGCACGTTCAGGAATTCGCTCGCCGAGACGCTCACCGAGACCGAGAAGGCATTCCAGCTCGGGTTCATCGCCATGACCGAGGCCATCCTGCTGGCCATCCAGGCCGTATCGTTCGTGGTGATCGTGATCATCATGGCCGTGATGGCGAACACGATGGCGATGACCGCGCGCGAGCGCGGTGCCGAGTACGCCACGTTGAAGGCACTCGGATTTGGCAACGCCTTCGTCGCGAGCCTGATCCTGGCCGAGTCCGTCGGCATCGCGCTGGCTGGCGCCGGGTTGGGCGTGGCGGCAACCTTCCCCCTGGCGGGGATCTTCGCGGATGCCATGGGCAGTCTCTTTCCGATCTTCTACGTGAGTCGAGCGACGGTCATCATGCAACTCGCGGCAGGTCTTGCGGTCGGCGTCGTCGCAGCGCTCATCCCCGCCTGGCGCACCGCCCGCATCTCCATCGTGGATGGGCTTCGTGCCGTGGCGTGAGCCGAGGAGCAGGGGCCCCGAGCCGAAGGCAAGGGGATGCGACTGG
>JBDUCE010000005.1:0-18730 GCA_040003635.1 Betaproteobacteria bacterium | reverse complement strand
CGTCGCCGCCGCGGCCTTGGCCGCGGCGATGTTGGCGCGCGTGTACTTCAGATACTTGACCGAATATTCGTCGCTGCCGGTGAGGGCGTTGGCAGCGAACATGAAATCGTTGAACTGGCGCGGCGGGTTCATGATCGGGTCGATCATCAGCGAGTCGCATCCAGCGACGACCGACAACGCCACGAACGTGAAATTGAGCAACTTGCGCTCCGGCAGTCCGAATGAGACGTTGCTGTGGCCCCCAAAGATATGCACCTCCGGGAACTTGGTCCGAATCCCGCGCACTGCGTCGAGATAGTGCCCGCCGAAGTCCGGACCCGCGCCGATGGGGAATACGAGTGGATCGAGGTAGCAGTCGTCCATTGGAATGCCGCCCCGGTCCATCATTGCCATGCAACCTTCGAGATTCTCGATCCGTTGCGCGGCATTCTGGGGCATGCCGTTGGTGCCGCTCGCGTTCGCGAACAGGATCGCCTTACGCTCTTTGGCCATCTCGACGAGCACCTGCCTGCCGGCTTCGAGATTGACCGAATTGATCGCCGGCCGGCTCTTGGCGCCGTCATGGACCTCGAGTCCCGCATGAATGGTCGCCGGATCCGACGAATCGATGGAAACCACGGCATTCGTGATCGACTGCGCGGTCCTGACGAGCCAGGCCATCCACTCGAAGCGCTCCTCGGGGTACACGGACATTTCGTCGACGCAAAGATCGATGATGTGCGCACCGTGCAGTTCCTGGTTCTTGATCGCCCACCGGATGTAGTTCATGTCCTTGTCCCGGCATGCCATGCCAATGTGCGGGATCATGAAGCCCTTGCGCTTGTTGGGCTCTTCCGGAATGCAGCTCGTTACGTCGAGTATTCGCTTGTTGCCATCGAGATCGGTGTAGCCGATCCCTACCTTGCCGTCTTCCTGCATAACCCGCGGACTCGTGATCTTGATCTTGCGCGTAGCGTTAAAATTCTCGCCGATGATGATGAGACCATCGCCTGCACTCTTCATGACGCGGACTCCCGTTGGAAATTAGCCGGAACTCGGGCGCGATGTTGCTGCCCGCGCAAGGCAAGTGTGAGCGTCCTCATAACCCGGGCATGGCACACAATGACTCGTCCTTGCCGGCGCGAGTCGGCGCCGGGGCCGGAAGCGGCGCGACACCGAAGAGGCCCGACCGGGACATCTTCGGCTGCATGGCGCAACTCTCCATCACCGCGACGGGCAGGTCGGCACCTTGAAAAAGTCCGAACAGCTCAATTTGTTCTTCGAGAGGCCAGATGCACACGCGGGCAGCTAATTTGTAGCTGTATCCGGGACCCATTCGCGACGTGATCCGACAACCCCTGGCGTTCGCCTCTTCACGGAGGTGGACCTTGAACTGCCGCGTCGCATCCTCGATGCATAACCATCCGGCCGTCTCCAGCAGGAGTGCATCGAGCAATTCGCCGGCTTCGGTGAGCTCGACCACGCGCGCATCGAGCCGCGGGCCGACCGTCAGTACGAATGCGGCGACCTCGGTGCATCCGAAAAGAATTCGCGCAAACGCGGCACAATGGAATTGTCCGCCCTCGACCTCGAGCACGTCGTTGCGGATGGATCGGATCGGTATCCGGCCATACCCAACGCGCGCGGAGCTCAACTGCGGTGCCAACGCGGCCATTGATTGCGCCGAATTTCGTATCGCAGGACGAACCCGATCCAGATCTGGATAACCTTGAATCCGCAAGATGCGCTCGGCCTGGATGACCGGTGCCAAGGGCACATAAATCGCGACGCCGTTGTCCATGGCGTGCGGCGGTCGGGTCACGGGCAGCGAATCCGGCATGGCACCTGTAGAGCATCCTGAACGTTGGTAGAGACGACTAGAATATATTACTAATATACTTCAGTCAACCCGACCTTCCGGAGCCGCCCGCCGCCAACGCCGCGGTTCGAATGGAGTCGAACTCCGCCTCGAGCTCGGCGGCGACGCCCTTGGCGACGTCGATGGCCGACCCGGGCCGCTCAGACTTGTCACCCTTGCTCCATCCTGCTATGTAATCGTCTGATTCAACGAGGTTTCGTTTGGTTGCTACGATGTCGATCAATTCCTGAAACCGCTGGCTCAGCATCTCCTTGTGGGCCTTTCCGGCGTCACGTGCGTCCACCTGGGACGGGATCTCCTGCCAATACAGAATTTGGTACGTTGCCATCAACCCTCCTCGATTTAGCGGTAGCAGCGAACGAGAAAACAGGGATAATATATCGCAAATATCTTTTTCTTGGAAACGGGATGTCGCAACTTTCGTTCGATGAATTCCTGGACGCACACACGCGAATCGCCGCGCCGCCCATCTGCCCGGAGATCTCGCTTCACCTTGGCAATGAAATCGACGCGATATGGGAAAAGCAGGAGTCTTGCCTTGCGTGTTTCGGCACGGCTCCTCCGTACTGGGCGATGGCATGGGTCGGTGGCCAGGCGCTGGCGCGCTACACCCTGGACCATCCCTCGCTCTTTGCGCACCGGTCGTTTCTCGACTTCGGATCGGGTTCAGGCCTGTGCGCCATTGCCGCGGCAAAAGTCGGCGCGACAGTCGCTGCCTCCGACATCGATCCTTATTCCATACAGGCCATCACGAGCAATGCCCGGCTCAACAACGTGAACGTCGAAACGCTGCAAGCGGACCTCATCGGAGCGCCGTCGCGTTGGAGCATCGTCGTCGCCGGAGACCTTTGGTACGAGAGCACCCTGGCGCGACGACTTACCTCCTGGCTAAGAGATATCGCAAACCAAGGTACCCAGGTGCTGCTGGGAGATTGTGGTCGCGCTCATTTTCCTCGCCACCGGATCACCGCGTTGCAACGCTATGAAATTCCGACATCGGAAGCATTGGAGCGTCGATCAATCACCAGTGCTGCAGTCTGGCGTTTGGGCGCATGAGCCAGCAGGTGGCACCACATTGTGAAGTGCTACCGCGCAATTCAGTCCCGCTCCGGATGCATACCTGCCTATCCACGCAAGCATGCCTCCCGCGGCGACGGGACGGTGGCAACTGCGGCAATTCGTATATGTTTCCGTTATTTATCAGTCATGACACCAATCAGGTTCGTTGCCCTCGCGGAGCCACTCGAAACGCGTTGCAGACTGACTCCACATCCCGCGGCATGCCGTAAGCGCAACGGAGCCCTAGAATGCCGGCGAGGTTTCCGTCAATCGCGCAATCCATGCCTACGGCTGCCGTGACAACCAAAGCCAATCCCATTGAGGACGCTCGATGAGCAAACGCTTTCCCGTCCCTGCCTTTGACTACGAACGATTCAAGAACATGGATTGGATCCCGCCGACGCTCTTGACCCCAGCCGAGCAGGAACAGAAGCTCAGTGCTGTGCGCTCCGGCGCGGGTGATGGATTCGGCGGCTTTCACGTCCAGGCCGACTCGCGGTTTTACGAGCGTTTCAACCTTCGCGGACCGCACCAGCATGCGGTGATGTGCCTCTTGCCCCAGCGCGAAGTGCGACTCGTCGGGCGCTCGCACGCCTGGGCCATCCAGCACGCGTTGGTCGTCGACTCACTGGATGCGGATCGATCGAAGGTCCTGTACGAATGGAAGACGCCACGCCCAATGAACACCCGTCTCGGTCCCGATAACGGTGTCACGTTCGCCGGCGACGTCGTGTATGTCGTCTGTTCGCATGGGTATGCCGACTACTGGATCGTCAATCGCACGCTGGTCGACGACCGGCGTTCCACCGCAGAGCCGGGATTCGGCGTTATCTCCGCCTCCGACGACAGCATCAACGACTTCCACGCCTGCAACCTTGCGTTCAACTGGTCGTGAAGCCCGCCCTCCTCGAGCGCGTGCGATGAAACCCCTTTTGCCGCCGAAGCGAAGATCCCGTCGCAGTGCGTTGCGCGAGACCTTCGTCATCGTCGGCGCTGGCCAGGCAGGTACTCAGGCAGCGCAGACATTGCGGGAGCACGGCTTCGAAGGCCGTGTCCTGCTGCTGGGTGACGAGGCGCAGGCTCCCTATCAACGCCCTCCGTTGTCGAAGGCGTTTTTGGCGAACGGAATGAGTGTCGATCGTCTTTATCTGCGGCCGCAGTCCTTTTACGAGGCGAATGATATTCATCTGCAGATGCATTCGCCGGTGGATCGTATCGAACGAAACGCGGGACGGGTGGTGTTGAGCGACGGGACCCGCATCGGTTACGACAGACTGCTGCTCGCCACCGGCAGCCGACCCCGGGTCCTCGACATCGCGGGCGCTCGCGGTACCGGCGTACATTACCTGCGCACGCTGCAGGATTCACTCAGCCTGCGTTCGAAACTCGCCCCGGGGCAGCGAGTCGCCGTGGTTGGCGGCGGCTATATCGGCCTGGAAGTCGCCGCCACTGCCGCCATCGCCGGTGCCATCGTCACCGTGCTTGAAGCGGAGGACCGGATCATGAGCCGTGTCACAAGCGCCGTGGTGTCGGACTTCTTTACCGCCGTGCATCACCGGCACGGGGTCGCGATCGAGTGCAACGCGCGAGTCGTCGGATTCCATGGCGGCGAGCGGCTCGAAGCGATCGTCTGCGACCAACGCACGCTGAAGGCGGACATTGCCGTGGTCGGAATCGGCGCCCAACCGAGCATCGAATTGGCAAGCGCAGCAGGTCTGCCCTGCGACAACGGCATTGCCGTCGACGAATATTGCCGTACCGCCGATCCGAACATCTTCGCCGCCGGCGACTGCTCGAACCATTACAACGCGCTGCTGAAGCGCCGTATTCGCCTCGAGTCGGTGCAAAACGCCGTCGACCAGGCGACCGTGGCCGCGCTCAATATGCTCGGAGATGAATGCCGCTACGTGGAAGTTCCGTGGTTCTGGTCCAATCAGTATGAACACAAGATCCAGACTGCGGGATCCTTCAGCGGATTCGATCACATCGAGGAGCGCGGCAATCGTGACGATGGCCGCTTCGCGCTCCTGTATCGCAAGCAAGGCGCGCTGCTGGCGGTGGACGCAGTCAACATGCCCGGCGAGTACATGTCCGTGCGCAAGCAATTGAAGGAGCCGCACCTGACCAGACCCGACGGCATCGCCAGCCACGCGAGCGCCATCCAAAAGCAGGCCGCCTGACGCCGCGCCGCGCCCGTACCGATCGAAGAGCCTCATGCCGAAAGTCATTTTCGTCCATTCCAATGCCACCACGACCACCATCGAGGCGGCGACCGGCTTGACCGTAATGGAAGCGGCGCGGGACAACAACGTTCCCGGCATCAAGGCCGAATGCGGCGGCGAATGTTCCTGCTCGACCTGCCATTGCTACGTCGATGCGCCGTGGGCCGCGCGGTTGCCGCCGAAGCGGGCGGATGAAGCGAGCCTCGTCGAATTTGCCTGGGAACCGAAAGATACAAGCCGGCTGGCCTGCCAGATCCGATTGACCGACGCGCTTGATGGCCTGGTATTGCACATACCCGAGCGGCAGCTATGAGCAGTGCTTTCCCGGTACCACCGCCGACGGCGTCCATCGCCACGAACTGGTACAAGGTTGCCGCCGTTGAAGAGCTGGCCGACGGTGAGTTGAAAAGGGTGCCCGTTGCCGGCAAGGTCCTGGTGCTGGTCCGGGTCGGGGATCGTTACGGCGCGCTCGACAACCGCTGTCCGCACATGGGCGGACCGCTCGCCGAGGGATCGCTCGAAAATGGCCGCCTGGTTTGCCCGTGGCACGGCCGCGAATACGATCCGCTGAATGGCAATTGCGACGGCTATGCCGAATCGGTTCGCGCGTATCCGGTCGAGGTACGTGCGGACGGCGTCTACGCAGCGCTGTGACCGGCGCTCACGCTCCCGGCTTGTCGGCTTGCGCCCCGCCCTCATTGAAAAGCGCCATGGAATCGAAGGTGTTGAGGATGTCCCCGGACGCTGTCCTGTGGCTCGACGTGGCCGATATCGACTCGACCGACGCGGGAAGCACTCTATTTTTTTTCAAGAACCGGCAGTTCGCCTGCTGGGACGTCCTGGGCGACCGCATGCTGGAAGGCTATCCCCGCGACATCGCTGCGCATTGGCCCGGGCTGCTGGAGTCTTTTCCCGGCCGCTGTCTGCGCGGCGCGTTGCGCGTACCCGAGTGGGGCAATCAGATCTATTTCCTGTTCGAGGGCGAGTCGCAGGCCGTCGTCTGGGACATGCATACTCGACGTGCCGCGGGCCCGACCATTGCTGTCAGCAGGTTGTTGCCGACCGATCTGGCGGACGCGGACGTGACGCCGGTGTATGCACGACTGGCCGATGGGACGAGCGTCATCTACGGCTTCCGCGGCTTGGAATACACGCGCTGGACGGTGGGAGCATCGTTTCCGGACGCCGAGGATCCGGGCTTCCCGCGCAAGATCGCCTCCGACTGGAAGGATGGTCTGGTCCTCGCGCCACGCGCTGGCGTCTACGTCGACTGGCCGAACCGAAGCTCTGCGCATTCGAATCGGAAGATATACTACTTCATGGGCGATCTTTACCTGCGCTGGGACGTACCTTCGAACACGCGCAACTATCGCCTCGACATCATCGCCGGCTGGAAAGGGTGGCCCGCGTTCGCGTGATCGAATCCGCAGCATGGACGACGTGAAGACCCGCGGCGATTACGACAGAACAGGACTTCAATCGTGAGCGATCCAATCACCACGCTGCTTGGCCAACGCGATGTCCTTTTCCTCGATGGCGCGATGGGCACCAATCTGTTCGATTTCGGGCTTGCCAACGGCGCGGCGGGAGAACTATGGAATGTCGAGCGCCCGGCCCAGGTCCGGCAGGTGTACCAGGGATTTGTCGATGCGGGGTCCGACATCATCCTGACCAATTCCTTCGGCGCCAATGTATTCCGATTCGCGCTGCACAAGCTCCAGCGCCGCGTCCGCGAGCTCAACATGGCAGGCGCCGCGCTGGCGCGCGACATTGCCGACAAGGCGGGCCGGCCGGTGATCGTCGCCGGATCGATGGGCCCCACGGGAGACGTTCTGGAGCCCCTTGGTCCGCGTACCAGCGGGGAAGCCGAGGAGGCGTTCCACGAACAAGCCGAAGCCCTGCGCGATGGCGGCGCCGATGTCGCGTGGATCGAGACGATGTTTGCCGACAACGAGCTCGAGGCTGCGGTCCGTGGCGCAACGCGGGCCGGCCTGCCCATCGTTGCCACGATGACCTTCGATACCGGCGGCCGTACCATGATGGGCATACGGCCTTCTGACGCGATGCGCCATTCGAAGTCACTGCCGACACGGCCGATCGCCTTCGGTGCCAATTGCGGGGTGGGCCCTGCGCAGATGATCGATTCGGTCCTGGGATTGGCGGAGGGCGCCGCCGCCGGCGACATCATCGTGGCGAAAAGCAACTGCGGTCTGCCGGTGATGGGCGATGACATGAAGGTTCACTACAACGGCACGCCGGAGATCATGGCGGCCTACGCGCGTCTTGCCCGTGATGCCGGTGCGCGAATCATCGGCGGATGCTGTGGCAACACGGCGCAACATGTACGCGCAATGGTCGACGCGTTGGCCCGTAGCGCAAAAGCGGCTCCGCCGACTTACGAGGAAATCGAGCGTGCGCTGGGGCCGATTCGCAAGGTCACGACCAAGGCGGCGAAGGCACCCCTCGCGCGGACGGTCCGGGTCTCATAGCCATTGGCTTTGGCGGCGGGGTGTCGATAGCCGCGTCCCATCCATTCGCTCGACGCAGACCGTCAATGCGTCGTATGCATCGCTTGCCCACGCCGATGCCGCCGCCGCGCCGACGCGCCGCGCGGGGGCGTTTCCCTCTGCGGGTCGGGAGGGCAATCGGTGAGATCAACGGTGCCCTGGACGCCAGCGCCCGACCGAACGCGTACCCCATCGTCCAACGCACAAGCGATATGCCGGACAAGCATGTCTGTCGCTGGTTCTCAGCCGCTATGATCCGCTGCAACGATTTTCATGCCGGATCGGTGCGTAACGACCAAGAGGACAAGCAATGGGACGTGCGGCGTTGGCGGTTTACCCGGATCAGCGGCAGGAAATCATCGACTTCATGTCGGATTTTTCGCTCGAGGCCACGCCCCACTCGGCGGCGAAGATTGCCGACTTTCGCACGCATGTTCGCCCCGGCACAACGATCTACATCACGTTCCTTCCGGGCTGCGATATCGAAGACACCATCGCCGTCGCCAAGCGCCTTCGCCGCGAGGGATTCAATCCCGTGCCGCACCTTGCCGCGCGCAGCATTCGCGACCGCCGTAGTTTCGACCGCAGTCTTCAGCGCCTGCGCGACGAAGCGGCAGTGTCGCAAGTGTTGTTGATCGGCGGTGGCGTGGCGCAACCTGTCGGTGAGTTCAGCGACACGATGCAATTGCTCGAAACCGGGCTGCTGGACAAATACGGCATCCGCAAGATCGGCGTTGCAGGACATCCCGAAGGCAGTCCCGACATTCCCGAGGAAGCGATCAGGCAGGCACTGCGGTGGAAGAACGACTTCGCTCGCCGAACCGACGCCGAAATGTACCTGGTGACGCAGTTCTGCTTCGAGGAAGAACCGATCGTCAGGTGGGACAAGCTCATCCAGGCCGAAGGCAATGTGCTGCCGATCCATATCGGCATTCCGGGACTCGCCACGGTCAAGACGCTCCTGGCGCATGCCAAGGCCTGCGGTGTCGGGCCGTCGATGCGTTTCATCACCCGGCAGGCAATGAACGTGGCCAGATTGCTCACGGTTTCGGCGCCGGACAAACTGGTCGCAGCGCTTGCCTCCTACCAGGCAAATGATCCGCGCTGCGGCATCAAGGGCGTGCACATGTTCCCGCTCGGCGGACTGAAGAAAACGGCCGATTGGTCCTATGCAGTGGTGGCGGGCGATTTTAGACTGAGTCCGAACGGTCGCGGCTTCTGGGTGGACGTGCCAGGCTGAGCCGTCGGAGGGCTGATGCGTCGTCGTCAAAGGCCGGCCTGAAGCCGGCCTTTGTTCACCCGGCCCACGACAACGGCTCAGCGTTCCGCGCTGCACGCATCCGCGCGAAGAGCGGTACTATGATTGCAGCGCGGCCCTTCATTCCTGGCCTTCGGCAGACGGAGATTGCGATCGATGAAAGACGATGAACACGCTTTTCCGCTGAATGGTTTTCCGGTTACGCGCCGGGCCTTCATCCGGATCGGGTGCACCACGATCTCCGGGTCGCTGGTCGCCGGCATGGCACCGGCGCTGGCCGCCGCCGGAGTGCAATCGGCGCAGGGCGATAACTACCCGACCGTCGACGTCGCGGCCTTGGCCACGATCAACGTCGATATGCCCGTCCCGTTCACCTACCCCGATGCGAACTCCCCTGCCGTGCTGCTACGTCTCCGCCAACCGGCACCCGGCGGCGTCGGGCCGAACGACACGATCGTCGCCTATTCCGCGCTATGCACGCACAAGGGCTGCCCTGTCGCGTACCGCCCGGAACGGAAGCTGCTGATCTGTCCTTGCCACTGGAGCAGTTTCGACCCAGGCAAGGCCGGGCAGATGGTGATCGGTCAGGGCAGCCAGGCGCTCCCGCAGATCGTGTTGCGCGTCAATGGAACCATGGTCCAGGCCACGGGCATCACCGGACTGATCTACGGTCGCGAGACCAATATTCTGTAGAACATGTCCCAGGTCCCGCTGCCACCGCGAGGTGCGCAAAAATTCGACACCGTTTGCCAGTTCTGCATCGTCGGCTGCGGCTATCACGTTTACAAATGGCCGGCCACGCGGGAAGGCGGTCCGGCGCCGACGGAAAATGCGTTGGGGCTCGACTTCCGGCAACCGCAGCCCCCGATGGGAACATGGATCTCGCCCAATCAACACTCGGTTGTCACCGACCGCGACGGCAGCCGCCACAACATCGTCATCATTCCCGACCAGACCTGCCGCGTAAACGAAGGCCTTTCGTCGGTACGCGGCGGTGGACTCGCCCAGACCCTGTACGCACCGGACCGGCCGACGCGCGCGCGGCTCGCGACACCCTTGATCGACGAGGGCGCCGGTCCGGTGAAGGCATCGTGGACGGACGCGGTCGACTTGAGCGCACGCATCGTCAAAGCCGTCATCGATCGTTGGGGCGCGGATGCCGTGGGCATGAAATTCTTCGACCACGGCGGCGGTGGCGGCGGCTTCGAGAATAACTGGGCCGTCGGTCGCTTTTTCTTTTCCGGCGTCGGCACCCGCACCGCCTCGATTCACAATCGCCCGGCGTACAACAGCGAAGTGCACGCTGCGGCCGACGCCGGGATCGCGGCCTTGACCAATGCGTATCTCGATGCCGAATTGGCCGATACCATTCTCATCGTCGGCGCCAATCCATACGAGACTCAAACCAACTACTACCTCGCGCATATGGTGCCGAACCTGCGCGGCAGCTCGGCCGATCTCAGACGCGCGACGTTTCCCGGTGAATCCGTCGAAGCGGCGCGGATGATCATCGTCGATCCGCGGCGCACCATGACCGTGGCAACCGCCGAGGCGGCTGCCGGCGCGGAACGCGTTCTTCACTTGCAGATCGAACCCGGGTCGGATATCGCGTTGCTCAACGCCATCGCCCGGATCGTGCTGGCCCGAAGGTGGTACGACGTCGCGTTCATCCAGGAACGCGTCGAGTGGCAGACCTTCGAGGCGTATCAGCGTTCGACGCTCGGCGTCGATACGCCACTTGACGAATTCGTCGCCGAAGCGGCGCAGATCACCGGCATTCCAGTCGCAAAGCTCCACCAGGCTGCGGAATGGATCGCCGCCCCCAAAGCGAAAGGTGAACGGCGGCGTACGCTCCTGCATTACGAAAAGGGCCTCATCTGGGGTCTCAAGAATTACGAGAACGTTGCCGCGATCGTCGATCTCGCGTTGCTCACCGGGAACATCGGCAAGCCCGGTACCGGTGTCAGCCGCCTGGGCGGGCACCAGGAGGCCTACGTGCGACCGCCCTATCCCGGCGGACGCCCCGCCCTCAACGTCGACGAGGCGATACGCCGCGGCGAGGTCAAGTGCTTCTGGGTCGGTGGCTGCAATCCCGTGCTGACGACGTTGCGCGCCGAAGCCTTCGAGGGCGCGCTGCGCGAACGCGGCGCGCCGGTGCGTGCGGCGCTGAAGGCTACCGTCGGCCGTCCGGTCGGGGAACGCGTGACGGCCGTTGTCGAAGCGATGAAAAACGGTGGCATGTTCATCGTCGTGCAGGAGATCTATCTGACTGCCACTGCGGAGCATGCCCACCTGGTCCTTCCGGCCGCGCAGTGGGGCGAGATGAACCTCACGTCGATCAATGGTGAACGGAGGTTGCGGCTTTATCCGAAATTCATGGACCCTCCGGGCGAAGCGATCGCCGACTGGATGATCATCGCCCGCGTCGCGCGGCGGCTGCGCCAGCTCTACCTCGACGACCGCAACACGCTCTGGGCCAACCGCTTTCTCGACTACGACTGGCGCAGCGACGAAGACGTATTCATTCATGCACGCTACCAGTTCAAGGGCGACGCATCCGACCCGATGGAGGGCTATTCGGGGGTCACCTATGATTTGTTGCGCAGGCTGGGCAACAACGGGATTCAGACGCCGGTGCGCCTCGTTAACGGCACACCGGTGGGAACCGTACGCCTGCACGAAGGCGGCAAGTTCGGAACGGCTTCGGGCAAGGCCCGCTTCATCCCGGCACCGCGTCCGTGGCCCGGGTATGCCGCGAGCGTCGCGCGTCAACGCAAGAATCACCGCTTCTGGGTCAACAACGGCCGCTCCAACCATATTTGGCAGACGTCTTATCACCACCGGCTGATCCCGTTCTACCAGGGCCGGTTTCCCATCCCCTATCTCGAGATGCATGCGGAAGACGCGCGCGCTCTCGGCATCGCTTCCGGCGATCTGGTGGAGCTCTCGAACGACGTCGGGACCGTGCGCGCAATGGCTTACATCAGCGATGCGGTGAAGCGCGGGCATACGTTCATGCTTTTCGGCCAGCCGCGGGGCGCGGTCGGTGATCTGGTGTCCGACCATGTCGATCCGGCAACGACCATCCCGTACTACAAGGGGGTGTGGGCTGACATCCGGCGCATTGCCGCTCTGCCCGAGATCGTGCGGGCGGTAAGCCTGGCCCCGACCAACGTTGCCTCCTGAATGGTCCGTCCCCGCCTGCTCTGGCTTGCGGCCGCGGCCATCGCGCTCTGCATCGTCGTGGTATGGCAGTGGTCGGCCAGAACCGCACCGTCGATGGTGCCGCGGGTCACCGCGGAGCGTCTCGTCGCCGGCGCCGATCTGCGGGGTGCCGCGCTTGCAAGTGCGGACCTCGCCGGTGTCGTGCTGACCGGCGCCAACCTGACGGGCGCGGATCTGCGCGGTGCACGCTTCAAGGACGCCGATCTGCGTGAAGCCTATCTGCGCGACGTCAATGCACGAGGCGCCGATTTCACCGGCGCCAGGCTGGGAGGTGCAGACCTCACCCGCGCCGATCTGCGTGATGCGCGCCTCGATGCGGCGGATCTTTCAGCCGCCAAACTGGACAGCGCGAACCTCGAGGGCGCAAGCCTGCGCGGAAGTTTCCTGCCGGGGGCGAGCCTGGTCCGCGCGCAGATGTCCCGGGTGCGCCTCGACGGTGCGATGCTGGCCGGCGCAAACCTGAATCAATCCGTGTTGCAGCAGGCGGTGTTGAAAGGCGCCACGCTGGGCGCGGCGACGCTGGGGCAGCAAGGGCCATCGCCGGCATCGCTTGTAGGCGCAGATCTGCGCGGTGCCGATCTCACGGGTGCCGACCTCGTCAGCGTGATTATGCGCGAGGCCATCCTCGAGAATGCCACCCTGGTGGGCGCGAAACTCGGCCACGCCAACCTCTCGTGGGCGCGCGCGCGTGGCGCCGATTTTTCTGGCGCCAACATGGCCTGGAGTCAGCTGTATGGCGCTGATCTGCGCGATGCGCGCCTGGCCGGGGCGACGCTCAGCCAGGCACAATGCGAGGGCGCGAATTTGACGGGCGTCGATCTGACGGATGCCATACTGGAAAACACCAACCTCAATCAGTCGAAGATGGCCGGCGCGGTGCTGACCAGGGCGAAGGTCGTGAACGTATTGGCGAACGGTGTACTGAACCTCCCGGAGTCGCTGCGGGAACAGCAATGACAACCAACCATGACGCAGCCCGGCCCGAAGCGGCAGTGGCATCGACAGCCGCCTCCACTGACGCGAACGTCGCGGTCGAAGCGGGCGCTGTCGCCAAATCGCCGGCCTTCGCATGGGTGTTGCCGGGCGTCGCCGGCGAGTTTCTCGGGACGTTCGTGTTGGTATTTTTTGGGGTCGGCGTGGTGAACGCCGCGGTCGTCACAGGAGCGCAGGTCGGTCTCTGGCAGGTCGCCGTGGTATGGGCGATCGGTGTCAGCCTGGCTATCTATGCGTCGGCCTCGCTGTCCGGTGCCCATCTCAATCCCGCGATCACGACCGCCGCCATGGTGTACGATCGTTTCCCGCTTTCGCGCGGCCTGGTCTACATCGCAGCGCAGCTCGGTGGCGCAATGGTTGCATCGATCCTGCTCTACGGCCTGTTCGGTGAGGCCATCATCGAATTCGAGCGCCGGCACGGTTTGCTGCGCGGCGGCCCGGGCAGCGAGCTCAGCGCCATGGTATTCGGCGAGTATTTCCCGAATCCGGCGGTATTCGGGACAGCTGAAGACGCATGGCGCATCATCGGTCTCAATGGTGCATTTGCGGCGGAAATGATGGGTACCGCCATGCTCGCCTTTATCGTGTCGGCCGTGACGCATCCGCACAACCGCGCGCGGCCGTCGGCTGGAACCGAGGCCATTCTGATCGGCGTGGGCGTCGCCGCCATCATCTCCATCATCGCGCCGTTGACGCAGGCCGGCCTCAACCCGGCGCGTGACTTCGGCCCCCGACTCGTGTCATGGTTTCTCGGATGGGGCGACATCGCCATCCCCGGACCGCGGGGAGGATGGTTCAGCGTCTACATCGTTGCGCCGGTCGTCGGCGCACTCATCGGCGGCGGGATCTACCGCTTGATCGCCCGGCGCCTGCTCGCGCGATCTGCTGCCGAGTAATTTTCGTCCAGCGAGCGTTCGCGCAAACAGCCGGTCGACATCGACGTGCTCCGCAATCGCGTCCGCCACGCGGTCGATGCTGTGCGCTCGCAACGCCCGCAAATCGACGCCGTCTGCGCGCTCGAGTCCGGCCCATGCCAGGAGCGCCGCGCACGCCTCGGGCTCGTCGAATATGCCGTGCAGATACGTTGCCAGGATCCGGCCGTCCTGCGACAGCGCGCCGTCGCGGCGCTCGGCGAGCTCGACAGCAGGCCGATCCATCGCCGGTCCACGGGTGATGCCCAGGTGAATCTCGTAGCCGACGACGCGTGCACCGGGTGCGATGCAAAGCTCGCCCGCGACACGTTGCAACGACTTTTGCGGCGCCAAGGTCGTGTCGAATTCGAGTAGTCCGAGCCCCGGGGTGCTGCCGGCGGGACCTTCCAGCCCTTCCGGGTCGTCGATGCGGACACCGAGCATCTGCATGCCGCCACAGATTCCGATCACCTTGCCGCCGTAACGCAGGTGACGCCTGATCTTGGTGTCGAAGCCCTGCTCGATCAACCAATTGAGGTCGGCGCGCGTATTCTTGCTCCCCGGCAGTATCACAAGGTCCGCGTCGGGAAACGGCATGCCGGGTCCCACCCACATGACATTCACCCGCGGATGCGCGCGCAGGGCGTCCAGATCGGTGTGATTGCTGATGCGCGGGAATACCGGCACCGCCACCCGAAGATGGTCCACAGCGCACGTCGACATGGTTTGGTCGATGGCAATGGCATCCTCGGCATCCAGATGCAAACCCTGCAGATAGGGAAGCACGCCGAAGACCGGCTTGCGCGTACGCGCCTCGAGCCAGGTCAGTCCCGGGTAGAGCAAATCGATGTCGCCACGAAACCGGTTCACCACGAACCCGACGATCCGCCGGCGTTCGCCGCGCGAAAGGCAGTCGAGGGTGCCGAGAAAATGCGCGAAAACGCCACCACGGTCAATATCGGCGATCAGGACCACACGACAGTCGACGGCCTCCGCGAAGCCCATGTTGGCGATATCCCGATCCCGCAGGTTGATTTCCGCCGGACTGCCGGCACCCTCGACGATCACGACATCGTATTTGCCGGAGAGGCGCGCATACGACTCGAGCACCGCGTTCATCGCGGTCGTCTTGTATTCGTGAAATGCGCGGGCACTCATGTCGGTGTGCACGCGGCCGTGAATGATGACTTGCGCGTGGGTGTCGGAGCTCGGCTTGAGCAGCACGGGGTTCATGTCCGTGTGCGGCTCCAGGCCCGCCGCCTCGGCCTGCAGCGCTTGGGCGCGGCCGATTTCCCCGCCATCGACGGTGACCGCACTGTTGAGCGCCATGTTCTGCGCTTTGAACGGGACGACGCGAACTCCGCGACGGTGCAGGAGCCGACACAGCCCCGCGACCAGCGTGGTCTTGCCCGCATCCGAGGTCGTACCCTGGATCATCAAGGTACCGCGCATCAATCGATCGCGTCCGCGCTCCTTTGCCATTCCCGCCTTGATGTGTTCGCCGCTCACGGCGAGCGTCGAATGCGCACGTCTTCCAATTGCTCGCACAGCGCCGCCGCACCATCGAGGATGCGCGGTGACGAGCGATGAATCATGTCGGCGTCGAGGACGATCAGATTGTGGTGCGACGTCGCCCGGAGGCCGGAGAATCTGCGCCACACGTCGAGGCCATCGTCCCGGCCCGCGCTGGCATCATGGCTGGTGGTGACGATGGCTTCAGGATCCGCCTGGACGACGGCTTCGATGCTGACCGCCGGGACCAACGGCGATAGGCGCTCGAAGATATTGGTCCCGCCGCACAGCCGGATCACGCCATCGATCAGGTGCCGGCCGTTGATCGTGAGCAACGGCCGCGCCCATACCTGCCAGAACAACCCGACGGAAGGCCTGCCGGCATACCGTGCACGCAGCATCGCCACCCGCGACGAGAACGCATCGGCAACGGGCCGTGCCTGATCCTCGGTACCGGCCAGTGTGCCCAGCTGCATCAAGGCACGAGGAATGTCGGCCAGCGTTCGCGGCTCGTTCTGGAAGATGGGCACGCCCAGCGTCCGCAATTTCTCGAGGTGGCTCGCGGAACTGCCGTGGAGCCAGACGACAATGAGGTCGGGCTTGAGCGTAATGATGCGCTCCATGTCGAGCAGCGAACTGCTGCCGATGCGCGGTATGCTTTTTGCCGCGGCCGGGTAGTCGCTGTACTCCATGGTGCCGACAATGCGGTCGCCGGCACCGGCGGCAAACAGGAGCTCGGTCGTGTGCGGCGCGAGGCTGATGATTCGCTTGGCAGTTGCCTTCAGCACCACCGTAGCGCCGCTGTCGTCGACAGCGATTACCTCCGCGCGCCCCGAGCACGTCGCAAGCACAGCAAGCGAGGCAGCAAACCACGTCGAGATTGTTGGTTTCATCCGCGGTCAATCGGCAACGAACAATGTTCGGGAACCGATGTCAACGCGCGACACCGGATGACCATACGCCCGCGACAGGGCGGGTTCGGTCATCACGTCGGGCGCCGGGCCGACGGCGACACTGGCGTCGTCGCCGAACAGCAGCGCGTGCGTGGCGAACCGCCGTGCGAGATTGAGATCGTGGATCGACAGCATCACCCCCCGTCCGCTCCGCGCCAGTTGCTCCAGTTGGCCAAGGACGAGGATCTGGTGATGCAGGTCGAGGTGAGCCACCGGCTCGTCAAGCAGTAATAACGGAACCTCCTGCGCGAGCAAGGCAGCGATGGCGACCCGTTGCCGTTCGCCACCGGACAAGGTCGTGATATCGCGCTGCGCCATCCCGGCGAGTCCGACGTCGCGCAGTGCCGCCTCCGCCCGGGCGCGGTCGTCGCCCTGCTCCCACGCCCAGCGCGACAGATGTGGATGACGACCCATGATCACGGCTTCGATCACCGGCATGGGAAATGCGTGGTAAGTCGTTTGCGGCAGCAGCCCGCGAATGCGCGCGGCATCCTGGAGCGTCCAGTCGCCGAGCACTTTTCCAGCCAGCGTAACCGATCCCCCATCGATGCTCCGCAGCCCGGCCAGCGTACGCAAGAACAACGTCTTCCCGACGCCGTTGGCGCCGAGAATGCACCAGAAATCACCGGGACGCACCTGCAGTGACACCGCCCGGATCAGCGTCCGCCCAGCGACGGCCAGGGTCACGGCATCGACGGCGAGCAGCGACGACGGCGGCGGGTGGGTCATCGCCGTCCCGAGCGAAGCAACAGGTACATGAAGGTGGGAACGCCGAGCACCGAGGTGACGGCGCCGACGGGAAGCTGCTGCGGCGCGATGACGGAGCGCGCGAGCGTGTCGGCAATCACCAGCAACGCCCCGCCCGCGAGGGCGCAAGCCGGCAGCAGGATGCGCTGATCGTTGCCAATGACGAGGCGCAGCGCGTGCGGAACGACCAGGCCGACGAATCCGACCGTGCCCGCAGTGGTCACCGCCAGTGCGGTGGAAACGGACGCCACGAGATACACAATGCGACGCAGCCGCGGTACAGGCACGCCCAGCGACTGGGCCACATCGGGCCCGAACAGCATCACGTTGAGCTCACGGCCCATTGGATAGAGAATTGCGACCGCAATCACCAATGCGGCCAGGGGAAGGCCAAAACCATCGGCGCCGCCGAGATCGCCCATCAGCCAGAACAGGATGCCGCGCAGTTGCGCCTCGGGTGCGATCGTCAGCAGCAGTGTCACGATCGCCGACCAACCTGCCGCGAGCACGACGCCGGTAAGAAGCAGTCGCGGAGATGCGTCGACTTCGCCCGCTGCCTGCAGCCACGCCAGGTCGCGGCGCGCCAGCGCAAATACCAGCAGCATCGACAGCAATGCACCGGCAAACGCGCCGATGTCGATCAGCATGCTGCCCAAGCCAAGGATCATCGCCGCAAGTGCACCCACGGCCGAACCACCCGACAGGCCGAGTATGTAAGGGTCCGCCAGGGGATTGCGCAGCAGTACCTGCATCAAGGCTCCCGCCAACGCGAGCAGTCCACCGGTTGCGAACGCCGCCATTGCGCGCGGTACGCGCAGCCGATGAATCACTTCAGAGGCCGGGGAATCGGTGCCTCGAAACAGGAGCCCGATCACGTCCGCCGGCGGTATGCGGATGCTGCCGGCCCACAGTGCAATGAAAACCGCCAGGCACGCCAATCCCGCGAGCACGAGCCAGATGCGAAGCGCGCGCGCCATCACGCGCGCGCCGTGTCCCGATACGCGCTTTCGCCCGGTCGCGCGACCATCCTGTTCATGCGGTCACCGCGTTTCATCATCGAGTCGGAATCGGATGGGGATGCGGATGCGCGCTTCGATCGCCGCGTGATCGCGCGCCGCCGGAGCGAAGACCCAACGCTTTACACCGGCCACCGCGGCATCGTCGAGCGCAGCGACCCCGGAGGTGGTCGCAATCCTGACATCGACCGGCGCGCCGCTTTTCGAAACGAGCACTTCGACTACCGTCAGGCCCTCCTGTCCATCGCGGCGAGCGGATTCCGGGTACGCCGGGGACGGATTGTTCAGATAGGCCAAAGGCGCGGACGCTGCTCCGCTTGGCGGCGCCATCGCCTCGATCGCGACCACCGCGGACCTCGGCTCGATCGCGAGAACAGGGTCCGGTGCGACCGAATCGACCGACACAAACGCGCGGCTTGGCGCCGCGAGGGGCACCTGAGGCGAAAGGGTTGCGGGTGCCGGTGCCGCC